>DATFLS010000222.1:0-3721 GCA_035267465.1 bacterium | reverse complement strand
AAAATAGATTTGACGGGATATACAGGATACACAAGATTGTATCCGTATCATTTAGCTACATAATTACAATAACTGGAAAATCTTAGTACAACATTGATCTTCGGAAGAGTGCAGTCAGCCGCATCGTTTACGCCAGCCGTTTCTGGAAACTGGCGCTGGCGAAGGAGATGATCAGCACCCCATAACCCGCCAGGGCCAGAATCTCTGGTAAAAGCGCTTCGAATCCCGCGCCTTTCAGAAAGATGCCGCGCAGACAGGCAATATAGTACCGCAGCGGATCCAGCAGCGAAATGTACTGGAGCCATCGGGGCATATTCTCCACCGGAAAGAAAAAGCCGGACATGAGAATGGTGAACACCAGGAAAAACCAGGCCACAAACATGGACTGCTGCTGAGTTTTGGTAATGGAGGAGACGAATAATCCGATTCCCAGCGTAGTCAGCAGCATCAGGAAGCTGACGAAAAAGAGCAGGGCAAAACTTCCCCGCATGGGGATCTGGAAATAGAGTTTGCCCGCCACCATTACCAGGCTGATTTCCACAAAGCCCAGCAGGGCGAACGGGGTGATTTTCCCAATCATGATCTGGTACGACTTCAGCGGACTCACCATCAGCTGCTCCAGCGTGCCCACTTCCTGTTCGCGGACAATGGAGATCGCAGTCAGGATAATGGTGGACAATGCCAGGATTAGCCCGATGATTCCGGGAACCATGAAGAAGGTGTTCTCGAAGTTGGGATTATACCAGACCCTGGTCACCGGTGCGATTCGAACGGGTGGTTCGGTCTCTGCATAATACCGGAAATCGTTGGGATACCAGACCCGGATTTTCTCTCCGTAGGTCGCCATAATTCCCTGTAAATATCCGATGGCCACCTGCGCGGTATTCGAATTGCTCCCATCCATTATCGCCTGGATAACCGGTGAGTGGCCCTCCCGAAGATCTTGTGTGAAATCGCCGGGAATTACCAGGGCGGAGGCGGCGTCTCCTCCATCCAGGTACGCCTGGATACGTGAATATTCGTTGGTAACCACGACCACATCAAAATATTCCGTCTCCCGGAGGATATCGATAAACTGTCTGGAGAGCCGGGTGCGTTCCTCATCGCAAATGACCATGGGAACTCTGGTGACCTCGGTGGTCACCGCATAGCCCATGATGAGGGTCTGAATCAGGGGCATCACAAAGATAAAGCCCAGCATGGGTTTGGTCCGGAAGATCTGTATAAATTCTTTTTTAATCAGCGGAAGGAGCCGGGCCCGTCTGATACTATGCCGTTTCATGTCTGATAGTCTCTGCGGAGGTGATCTGTGAACGCTGGTTTCATTTTCATACGTTTAGTGGTTTACCCAGTGATTGCAAATTGGCGCCGGAATCGGATGATGCTGATGAACAGGACGATCACCGTAAATATCAGCAGGGAATAGAGCGGACCCCATAGATAGACCAGGCTGTTTCCCTTGAGCATGATGCCGCGCAGGATCTCCAGGAAATATTTTGCCGGGACGATGTGGGAAATCCACCGGAGCACCTGCGGCATGCTCCGGAGGGGAAAGATAAAGCCGGACAGGAGAATCGAGGGGAGAATGGTTCCGATCATCCCGGCAGCCATTGCCACCTGCTGGGTAGTTGCCACGGTGGACGCGAACAATCCGATGGCCAGCGATGCCAGTAAGTAGGCAATGCTGAGCAGCGCCAGCAGACCGGGTGATCCATGGAATGGCACCTGATAGTAGAGCAGAGCGAACACGAGCATGGAAAATCCCACGATGAATGCCAGCAGAACGTAAGGGAGCACTTTGCCAATGATAATCTGGGAAGCGCTGGCAGGGGAGAGCTGCAGCTGGATCATGGTGCCGGTTTCCTTTTCCCGGGCGATAGTGATGGAGGTGAGAATGGTGGCGATCATCATGAGAAAAACCACCACCAGTCCGGGAACAATGAAGTTCGCCCCTTCCATCTCCGGATTATACCAGACCCGGGGTTCCATGGAAAACAGTTGTCCTCCGGGTTCATCTCCGAACGTGATCTCTGAAAGAATGACCGTGATACCTGTCTGTATGATCTTTCCGGTGTTGGCATCAGATCCGTCGATCACGACCTGCATTTTCGGTGACTGGTCCCGGCCGATTCGCTCAGTGAAATCCGGCGGAAACACGAGGGCGGCTTTGATTTCTCCACTCTCGATGGCAGCGCGGAACTCATCTCTGGAATTGTAATATTGATAGATCCGAAAAAAGGTTGTTCCGCTAAACCTATCTAATACCCGGCGGCTGGCCCAGGAATGATCATTATCCAGTATCCCGATGTCCACGTTCTTGATATCCATGTTGATGGCATATCCGTACAGCAGCATCATGAACAGCGGGAGCAGAAAAAGCAGCACCAGCGATCGGGGGTCTCTGGTGATATGAATAATTTCCTTTCTGGCAATGGTGAGAACACCGGAAATCATACCGTCATCTCCTCCTGGCTGCGAATCATGTGGACGAATACATCTTCCATTTTGTCCATACCATATTGCTTTTTGAGCGCTCTGGGGGTGTCGAGCGCCAGGATACGGCCGTTATGCATGATTGCCACCCGATCACAGTACTCGGCCTCTTCCAGGTAATGAGTGGTGACGAAAATAGTGGACGCGGTCTCCCGGGAGGCCAATTGATAGATGGTCCGCCAGAAGTGTCTCCGGGCCGAGGGATCCACGCCCGAGGTCGGTTCGTCCAGGAACAGGATGCGGGGATCGTGGATGGTTGCGCTCGCCAGTCCGACCCGCTGCTTCCAGCCCAGTGGTAAATCGCCGGTCCGCTGGTCCAGAAAATTCCCGATGCCGTAAATTTCGGCGACTGCATTAATGCGCCGTTTCAACCCGGCGTTCTTCAGTCCGTATGTCCCGCCGAAAAACTCCAGGTTTTCCCGGACGGTGAGATCCGAGTACAGCGAGAAGCGCTGTGACATGTAGCCGATATTCTGTTTAATCTGCTCGGTTTCCTTCATAATGGAGTAGCCCGCGACCGTTCCCTCCCCGGCGGAAGGCAGCAGAATTCCGCACAGCATGCGAATAGTGGTGGTTTTCCCGGCGCCGTTCGCTCCGAGAAATCCGAAAATTTCACCGCTTCTGACAGCAAACTCAATGTGGTCCACCGCAGTGAATTTACCGAAATTCCTGGTCAGGCCTCTAACCTCCACAGCGTGATCAGCATTCATGCGGTCTCCTCCAGGGCGGCAAACACGTCTTCCATTCCGGGACTGATTTCCTGAATCTCAATGGATTCCCCAAGAAGGCTTTCCAGTTTCAACCGCACATCATGTACGGCGAGTTCGGTCTCCCGACTGCTCACATGCAACCTGTCGCCTTTGGGATAGATCATGTGAATCCAGCGTTCCGTCTCCAGACGATTCAGGGCAGTCATGATATTTGCGGTCCGGAGTTCAAATAACCGGTGTTGATACTCCCGCTTCAATCCGTCCGGAGAATTCATAGCCAGAATTTTTCCATGGGAAAGAAATATCACCTCGTCACACTGCACCGCCTCTTCCATATAGGGAGTGCTGACCAGAATAGTCCGGCCTTCGGATTGCATCTGCGCCAGCATTTCCCACAGCTCCGCCCGGGCCATGGGATCTACGCCGGTGGTTGGTTCATCAAGGATAAGGAACGGAGGGGCATACATCAGCAGGCTGATGAGCGCCAGCTTCTGCTTCATTCCACCGGAGAGATTCTC
>DATFLS010000221.1:0-5766 GCA_035267465.1 bacterium | reverse complement strand
TCCAGCGCACTCACCGCCTTTTCGAGCCGGGCTTCCGCCTGCTCCAATTCCGCTTCACTTGATAAGCCTTTTTCATGGAGATCCCGGATACGCTTTAGTTCGCTGCGCGCCAGCTTTACCTCCGCCGCCGCGGATTTCTGCAAACTTTCATTCCGTTCCACGGCTGCCATGTACCGTTCCTGATCCAGTCGTACCAGGAACTGCCCTTTGTTCACCATATCGCCCTCTTTCACACCCAATTCCAGAATTTCTCCGGCCACATTCGCACTGATATCCACTTCAATAGCCGGCTGGACCCGGCCTGTGGCGTTCACCTTCTGCACAACCTGTCCCCGGGCAACCTTTCGGGTCTCGACTTCAATGGCACTGGCATCTCCCTTACGCGCGTCCAGCACAATGATGATCCCAAGAATGATGACGATACCGAGACCACCGAATACAATTTTCTTTTTCTTAGACATAAATTAATCTCTCCCCTCGCATATATCTCAAATCATTTACTCTTGTGCTTTATTAATTAATTCACCGAGCAAGGCTTCCAGCTGTGCTTCCTGTGTTTTGGCATCAAATTTAGTATAAACCAGAATACGCCGGGCATTGGTCAGTGCGGCCTGCGCGTCCAGCACATCCAGCAGCGTGGCCTGCCCGATGTTATACCGTTCCCTGGCCAATCGCAGATCCTCTTCTGCAGAATTCAGGTTGATTTCATTCAATGCGATGATCTCACGATACGTCTCCAGCTGCTGTATCAAATTTTCCGCCTGCATTTCAATAGCCAGCCGGGCGTCCTGATATCGCTGCCGGGCAATGGAGTTCTCCAGCCGCCTCGTATCCACCCGGGTTCTGTTCTGAAAATTATTAAAGATAGGTACACTGACCTGTACCCCGAAGGAATAGCTCCAATTGAGATCAAAATCTTTATAGAGATCCTGCATACTGAATCCGGTGCGATCATATCCCATGAAGGCGTTCAGTGAAGGCAGCAAGTTGGAACGAGCGATCGCCAGGTTCGCACGGGATTTCTGCACATCCAGCTGATACTGTGCCAGGTCACGATTCGCCTGCAGCGCCTGCTGCTTCGCCTGCTCCATATCCGGGATTTCCGGCGGGGCGTAGTTAAAGTCCGGCAACACCACGGCCGCGGATGGATCCCGCCCCATCACCAGGTTGAGATTGCGTTTTCGCAAGGAGAGGGTGTTTTGCTGCTGAAGGAGATTTATCCGGTCATTCCCGGCCCGGGTCTGGGCCTTGAAGACGTCCGATTGGGCTACCGCTCCCAGGTTATAGCGTTCCTGGACCAGTTCAACCTGGGCCTCACTGCTCTCCAGAGTCTGTTCATACACCCGCACGAATTCCCGCGACCGGAGCACCTCAAAGTAGGCGTTGGTCACATCCAGGATCACCTGTTCGCGCGTGGCTTCATACCCCACCTGCGCCTGATCGTAATTCAGATCTGCGTACTTTTTCGCATTTAATAACCGGCCGCCGGTGAACAGCGGTTGATTCAGCGATAATCCCGAACTATAGTATTCCCGCCGGGACGCAGGCGCCGTGAACTCGATCCCGCTGAAAAATCTCCGGCCCACACCCTGCTCAGTTTGGGAACCCCGTAACGAAAAACTTAAACTCGGCAGATATGCCCCCCACGCCGCTTGCCGCTGGGCTCCCGCGATCCGCATCTGATCTCTGGCGATCCGAACGTCAGCCTTGTTCTGCAGGGCAATCTGGATACAGTCTTGCAGAGATAAGGACGCCTGGCTGCTGACCGAATTTTCCTGTGCAGTGATAGGCACCGTGGTAACGCAGAACATCCCCAGTATTAACAAAAGAAAGAGAAATTTCAATTTGGTCATTATCTGCAATCCTTTCCTTCCTGACTATACATTACATACCCATACCGGCAAAGAGAAATGCCCCGGTAGCGGTTATCAGAAGCCAGAGAATCCAATAACCGAAGATCACTCCGGTGGCTTTGCCTTTCGAGACCTGGTAGATCGCCCCAAATCCGATGGTAACTAATACCAGACGCCAGACAGTGAACAGGTCAATCTGACTGAGGATCGTAAAGAGTGCCTGCTGGTATCGTTCCTGCCGGAAAACATCCGCAGCACCGTATGGGAGCACCACCGCAAGGCTGGAGGGGACCTCAGCATTTCCGGTCAAATGCATAATAACAGTGTTATACACAGACTGGATCACCGTGACCATTTGGGGTAGGGCTACTACTGCTAAAAGTTGAGGAAACGCCGCCTCCCCACCGAGGATGGTATTCCCGGCAAAATAGTACAGGCCCGCCAAGATCAGAAGCGACAAGGCCAGCCGAACCGTCACACCACCAAATGACCAGAAATAGACGCCGGGTGGGGAGTACCGCTGTTCCTGTTTCTCAAGTTGCTCCTCCATCCGTTGGGAAATCTGCTCCCGCTGTTCCTGGGGCATGTCCCGCGAGAGGATTCGATCCTCTTGAGCCCGAGTAATGTTTTTGGACATCTCCAGGGTGTATGGCGCATTGAGAATTCCTGCGACCCCGGATACCAACACAATCACCACAAATGGAATCACCCAGTCTTGCCAGGTGACTTTCTGCCGAATACCCTCAAATACCTCCCGCGGAGAGGAAAGAACATTGAACAGATTCTGCCAGATGGTAACTGAGTCCGGCTGCCGCTGATCTGGTTGTGACGCGTTATTCATACTACTCCCCTTTGCCTGGTAAGTCTGTTGATCAAATGCTGTGCCAAATTCATTTTTTTATGTGAGCTACTACCGCTTGATTCCCCTAAAGAACCCATTTCCGGATATTTTCCAGGCGGATACGCCGGTTGCCTGGTATATCAAATTCATATAAAGACATATCATTCTGATATATTCGGTATCCAGTGCGGAGCTGGTTCCCCACTCTCTGCTGCAGTCGGTTCGTAGTCGAAAAGGGCACTGCGAATCCAATTTTTACATGGTCAATCACCAGGGGAGCATACGACCGAAACGACCAGTTCATATCCTGGCGGCGCAACTCGCAGATCCCATACGACCAACTGCTTTTCAGGAGAATACTCATCACGGGTGCCACAGCCGGGCTGGCATCCCGGAGAGTATCTATGAATTCCTGCAGCATCTCTATTCCTGCATATTCAATCGCAGAACTGCCCAAATGTTTCCGGACTAAAAATCGGGGATACGCCAGCCCTCGCTCATACGAGAGAGTAAAGGATACCAACTGACACAGTTGCACTGCAATGCCGCTTTCTGTCGAAATTCCCAGCAGCAATCGATCCCCGAATCGTAAAATGGGATCCTCAATGGCCACAGCATAGGGTGAGCGGTACTCATCCGGATCGACCGAATAGAGGAGCATACTATTTTGCGTGACAGGAAGCAGGCTGGCATCGTTCCCCCGGTAACCGAACCCATCCCGTTGTTGAACTCCGAAACGATACAGCCTCAATTCCGTCTCGTCCGTTTGGGTGATACTATTCTCCGACCGATACGCCGCAAAAGCCACCAACCGATGGATGGATTCCAGCAGAAACCCATCTTCCTCCTCCGCACCAGACCCGATTTTTATCTCACCCGTTGGGTATTGAGCCAGTGAGCCGGGATAGTCGTGCAATGAGATGTGCGACCGCCCAAAACCAACTTCAACCGTTGGACGTTCGAATCCGGGACTATCACCAACAAATGAACTTTCCCAGAGATGGGGCCTCTCATGACCCGCAAGGGAACCAGATATCCTTACACACCCGATCAGGAGCCAGTATCGCTTTCGATGTTGCATATTCTGGAATCCGTTATTCTCTATGGTCTGTCTGGATCAAGAGACCTCAATGTTCTTCCGATAAATCCAATGAGTCATCCAGCCGAACACGCCGGATACCCCGAGTGCGATAAGCGTCCGCCAGGTGAAGACATACGGCCAGAAAGACCCGAACAGTTCGATCTCAGAAGTGGAGTTAATCTGCCTGGGCGCCTCCAACCATTCACGATCCAGGACATCACCGAACACGCCGAAGTTCAAGGTGATCTGGTTCGGAATCCCCAGAGGACTGAACAGATATTTCCATATCAGTGCCAGTAAAATCAGCACTCCGACTGCCGTTAACAACGGACGATTTTTCACCAACGTTGAGACCAGGAGGAAATACAGTGCAAACGGCGACAACCACAGTAACTGCAGCAAATGAAACGCCGCCCAGTCCCCGATCAGATCACCATACTGAAACTGCGACAGTGACAGTCCGCTGGCAAGAAGGATGGCATTGGCTCTTCCCGGAACAATCAAATGAACAAATAAAACCAGAAGTGTACTCAATACGAAAGATAGTAAAAGAATCCCCACTGTTCCAAATACTAACTTCGATCCCAGCACCATGGTATCGGAGACAGGCAAGCTCCGGTAATAGAAGGTGCTGGTATCCGACCGTTCCTTGTATACAGCATCTGCCAGATAGAAAATCGCCAGGAGCACTATCAAGAAATTGACCCCGACCATCAATCCTCGAACAACATGGCCCCATACCTCCAGAATCTGTGACGGTTGATCGGTCAGTGTAATCCGAGCGGATTCTTCCCGATCATCCGTGAACGGATTTTCTCCCTCATTGTCGAACTGAATAATGACCTCCTGCCCGTTCCGCTGAAGGCTGAACGAATGCTGCTCAATTTCGTTCGAAACCTTGTAGGATCCGTACGCGAGCAGGATGAGCAGCAACAGATATAACCCGGTCACCACAAAGAAGACCGTGCGCCATTCCAGGAATTCTCTTCGTAACAACGCGAAAAACTGTTTCATGCTTCACCCCCCATCAGTGCAACAAAGATGTCTGCCAGCGCGGGTTTTGTCACCTCTCCGTATTCTCGCACTTCTTCGGCATCAAGATCTTCCAGGAGAAAGACCCGGCGGCCGATCCGCGTTGATTCTGCGAGTGGATTATACTCACGCAGCGTCTGGGCGTAGCGTTCGGGCACCACCACCTGAGAATATTTTTTATTCAAATTCTCAACGCTCTCGTACAGCAAAACGCTGCCTTCCTTGATGAAAATGACATCACTGAGTATTTGCTCTACCTCTTCAATCTGATGCGTGGAAACAATAATGGATTTTTCTTTGTCAAAATAGTCTTCCAATACCGAGTTATAGAACCGCTTCCGGAAAAGAATATCCAACCCGTGTGTCGGTTCGTCCAGGATCAGAATGTCCGAATCTGTGGCCAGCATCAGCGAAAGATGGAGCTGGGTTTTCATTCCTTTGGACAGATGCTTGATTTTTCGCCCGGTTTCTATACTGGTTTTGGTCAGGAGTTTCTCGCACCGGCTGCGACTGAACCGGGGATGCATTGCCTGCTGAAAATCCATGAGTTGAAACACCCGCATCCACTGCGGCAGGATCGGAACATCGTGGATCACGCCGGTGTGCTCCATCAGGGCTGCTCGCTCGGTATGGGGATTCTTGCCC
Source organism: bacterium (assembly GCA_035267465.1). Taxonomy (GTDB): domain Bacteria; phylum Fidelibacterota; class JAANXI01; order JAANXI01; family JAANXI01; genus DATFLS01. The sequence continues at coordinate 314 of DATFLS010000221.1, read as the reverse complement.
AGCACGGCAATATCTCCCTCATAAGAAATTAACCCGGTCAGCGCCCGGAGCATGGTGGTCTTGCCTGCTCCGTTCGGCCCGACCAATCCCACAATTTTCCCTGCGGGGATATCGAGGGTGACTTCATCCAGCGCAACGGTACGCCCGTATTTTTTTCGAACCTTCTCCATCCGTATCAGTACATCCATTAGTCTTTCTCCTGGTAAGCCTGTTCGATCATTTGAAGTAACTCTGATCTGGAAAATCCCAGCAACCGCGCTTTATTTACCAGTTTTGGTACCTCTGTCTCCCGAAAGGCAGACCGCTCATCTCGT
>DATFLS010000220.1:0-10772 GCA_035267465.1 bacterium | reverse complement strand
CCGACGTGTACTTCAATGAGGCGATCCAGGTGGCGAAATGGAGGGCCAGACAGATCCCGGAGAGCACATTCCATTTCAGGGCGGACGCCGTGTAAAACTGCCGCTGCCGGTGCACCCGGGGCAGGGCAAAGGGGGACATAAGAAGCGTTGCGATCACCAGACGATAAGCGGCGATGATCAGCGCGGGCGCATCTGCTGCAAGCCGGATAAAAATTGCCGCAAAGGAAGCGGCGATGATCCCCACAGCGATAATCAGATAATGCATCTGCCCATCCTCAAAACGAATTCACCTGGAATGGTTTAAAATAAATCTCCAGAGAATATATAACGAAATGATTAATCATAAAATATGAACATATTTTCGCTGGTCGCCGATAGATGATCTCTGCCGGGAGGCTCAACCACCAACAGCGTAAATAAATATGCTGAGAATTTTAGGGAAAATCCGTAGAATACGTAGTAAAGCAACGCTGCTTGAAAACATATCCGCTCGAGGCATACGGATATGTTTCCGTTTATAACTGAAAAGCGCTGCGCTCGTCCCCATCGAGTTCACGTTTCGCTGGAAGAGATGAGTACCTGACCCTGAAAGTGCCGTCACAAATGGAGGGCTCTGTGCAGCATGTAAACCTCAACAGGTGACGAATACCAAACCTATCCCATGGGAGGAATATATGAAAACAAAATTTCTGAAATTCATACCATCGATGGTACTCCTTCTCACCATGTGCTGCCTTTTGAACGTGTCAGTGAAAGCCCAGTCTGGTTCAATTATGGGCTTTTCCGCAGAAAGCGCAGCCGATCAATTATCTCTGGAAGAAGAGTTTGATCAACTGCTCCGTGCTGAGAATCTTGATGCATGGATGAAGTATATGAGCGCCCGACCTCATCACGTCGGTTCACCATACGGCAAAAAGGTGGTGGACTTCATCACGGAGAAGTTCCGACAATGGGGATACGAGGTGAGGGTGGAATCGTTTGACATTCTTTTTCCCACTCCTGAAGTCCGGTTGCTGGAAATGACGGGGCCGTCTTCGTACACGGCAAGCCTCGCTGCCTATCCTGTTGAGGGAGATCCCTCGACTTCACAAACCGATCTGGCCCTCCCGGGCTATAATTGTTTTTCCATTGATGGCGATGTGGCATCAGAACTCGTGTATGTCAATTACGGAGTGCCGGAGGATTACGAGGTTTTGGAAAAACGAGGTATTGATGTCGCTGGTAAGATTGTCATTGCCCGATATATGGGTTCCTGGAGAGGGATCAAGCCGAAAGTTGCTGCTGAACACGGCGCCATCGGGTGCATTCTGTATTCTGATCCCAGGGATGATGGATATTACCGGGGAGATGTGTATCCCGAAGGGCCCTTCAAAAATGAATACGGGGTCCAGCGAGGCGCGGTGATGGATTTACCGCTCGCTCCGGGGGATGTGCTGACCCCGGGGTATGGCGCCACTGATGAGGCAAAACGGTTACCAAAAGAGGAGACTCCTGCCCTGACAGATATCCCTGTGTTACCAATCTCATCCCGCGATGCGCAGCCGCTCCTCGAAGCCCTTGACGGCCCGGTGGCCCCGGAGGACTGGAGAGGGGCTCTCCCCATTACCTATCACATCGGACCGGGTCCGGCGCAGGTGCGGCTCAAGGTGGAGTTTAACTGGGATATGCAACCGGCGTACGATGTGATTGCGATCATGGAAGGAAGCACCTATCCTGATGAATGGATTATTCGGGGAAACCATCATGACGCCTGGGTGCACGGGGCCAGCGATCCCGTAAGCGGGCTGGTCACCTTGATGGAAGAGGCGAGAGTGGTGGGGGAATTGGCGCAGCAGGGAAAGCGCCCCAAACGCACACTACTGTATTGTGCCTGGGGTGCGGAAGAACCCGGTTTAATCGGATCAACCGAATGGGTCGAAACTCACGTGGAAGAGCTGCGTGAGAAAGCAGTCGCATATATCAATACCGACGGAACGGCACGCGGTTTTCTGGGAGCCGGTGGTTCCCATACCCTGGAAAAGTTTTTTGATGAGATCACCCGGACGGTTGACGATCCGCAAACTGTGGTTTCCGTATTCGAACGAAGAAATGCTGCCGAACTGGTGCGTGGAAGTGATCCCTGGGAGCATTTCAACTTATCCCCGTTGGGCTCGGGTTCGGATTATTCACCGTTTTTTCAACATCTCGGCGTTGCCTCGTTCAACCTCGGATTCGGAGGCGAGAGCTCCGGAGGGGAATACCATACTATCTACGATACCTATGAAGATTATAAGCGTTTCAAAGATCCGCAGTTCCGGTACGGCGTCACTCTTGCAAAGGTTGCCGGCCGGACCAGTCTGCGGCTGGCCAACGCAGAGCTGCTGCCCTTCGAATTTCAGCATTTTGCTGACGTCATTACAGAATATGTTGAGGAAGTTACTTCACTGGCAGATGATTTGCGCTCGGAGACAGCCTATGAAAATAAGCTGATTAACGAGGGGATTTATAAACTGGCAATGGATCCGAAAGAACCCTTTATCCTCCCGGAGCCGAAAGGGGACGTGCCGCATTTCAACTTCGCACCGCTGCACAATGCGCTACATACGCTCAATACGCAGGCATCGGCGTTTGAGAACGCCCTGGAGACTCACAACATCAATTCGAGAAACACAAGAGAACTCAACCAACTGCTTAAAGATATGGAACGGGCATTAACGAGAGAACAGGGGCTGCCCGGGCGCCCCTGGTATAAACATCACGTATACGCGCCCGGATTTTACACCGGATATGGAGTGAAAACCCTGCCCGGGGTGCGAGAGGCGATTGAGCAGCGTAATTTCGACGAGGTGAACGAGCAGGTGGAGATCCTGGCAGACGTGTTGATGGACTTCAGTGCAAGGATTGAACGCGCAGTTGACCTCATGCATTAATCTGACCTCGGGATGCCTTCATCCATAGATTAGCACCGGTCCGATAGGCATGTGATGCAGGTTTGTTGTGCGGCAAATTACAACCCGGACGATTCATAACCTTCATCCGCTGTCTGCACGTATTTGGATACCGGGCGATCCAGTACGATATTGTTCGAACCCTTTCATCTCACTTACCGAATCGGATGGTTGGTTCGAACGGCCGAGTTATTCCGGTTTCTGAAATCACGCACTCCTCTGAGTTAGACTTTTTAATTGGCATTGCTTAGCCAGTTCTCTATATTTAAAGAATTTGTGAACATATTGTTGCCTGAAATGCAAGGGAAACGAAACGGAAAGGAGACCGTGCAGTTATGAGTATTCGAGTAGGATTAAACGGATTTGGACGGATTGGCCGTACCATTATGCGCGCGGCAAAGAAGGGTAATGCCGATATTGATTTCGTGTTAATTAATGATCTCACCGATCCCCAGACCCTGGCGACCTTGTTGAAATATGATTCGGTTCATGGAAGATTCCCCGGCGAAGTGTCAGTCAGTGGCCAGAATCTGGTGATTGATGGCGAAGAAATTACCGTCTCTTCGGAAAAAGATCCGGAGAAACTTCCCTGGAAAAAATTGAATGTGGATGTGGTGATCGAAGCAACCGGGGTCTTCCGGCATCGGGAGCCTCTGGAAAAGCATCTAAAAGCTGGAGCCCCACAGGTCGTATTAACAGTGCCTGCCAAAGACAAGATCGATGCCACCATCGTTCTGGGAGTCAACGATGATATTTTAACCGGTTCGGAACAAATTGTCTCCAATGCGTCCTGTACCACGAACTGCGCTGCGCCGTTGGCCAAGGTTCTCCATGACGCCTTCGGAATTTCGCACGGGTATATGAGTACCATTCACGGATACACGATGGGGCAGAACCTGCTCGATTTTCCGCATAAAGATATGCGCAGAGCGAGAGCTGCGGCGCTGTCGGTCATTCCGACCACCACCGGTGCGGCAAAAGCCATCGGCAAGGTGATTCCGGAACTGGATGGCAAGCTCGACGGCATGGCGTTTCGTGTCCCGGTGCCGGATGGGTCCATTGTGGATCTTGCAGTGAATGTCGAACAATCGGTGACCGAAGCTGATGTCCACGCAGCATTCAAAGATGCAGCCGAAGGCGCGTTGAACGGATATCTGGGCTACAATGAGGATCCGCTGGTCTCGGCAGACATCATCGGCGATCCCCGTTCCTCAGTCTATGATGCTCCGCTGACCAAGGTAATCGGGGGCAATTTTGTGAAGGTCTCCGGATGGTACGACAATGAATTCGGGTATTCCACCCGGGTCATGGAATTGGCGGAGAAGGTAGTCAGTCTGAGAAAATAGTCTCCTGCAATTACCAATTGATCAATTCTGATCACTGGTATAGAAGAGGGTGGTTCGTGAGAGCCACCCTTTTTTTGTGGTTGTAATTGTGCCGCCAACCCCGGGAAATTTTCCCCGTAAACAGATCACCGATGTCCCGAAACAAAATACGTTTTCGGCGGGGTAACGAGGAGACACTTCACAAAAAATGATGAATATCGAATGACGAATCGCGAACCGCAGAAGTCCCCGCACCCCTGCTCCCGGGAGGGTGTGTCGGGCCACTTCGACATTCGACATTCGAGATTCTGCGGTTCGCAAAAGTTGATTCTCTGATACAATTTACTGTTCTAAGAGGACACCGCCTCAGCCAGATCCTCGATCAGATTGACATAATACCGGGAGTGATTATACCGCCAGATGACAGTACGGATTTTCTCCCGGGTGATGGTGCCCCGCCAGCCGTTCCGATATAAATAATTGGCTACCGAAGCAATGGCATCTTCAACTGTGTAAATATCGATGGTGCCATTCTCGTCGCCGTCCACGGCGTATGCTTCAAACGAGGTAGGCACGAATTGCGGAATGCCGAATGCCCCGGCCCAGGAGCCCTTCACCCGTTCGGATTCGATTCTGTGTGTATGTCGTAATTGCAATAAGGTGTTCAGTTCATCGTATGCCCAATTCGCCTTTACGCGTGCTCGTCTTCGAATCCAGGCGATCTTTTCGGCGCGCTCCTCCGGGGAGAGGTCCGGTAATTCCTGATCCAGATTCTCGATCAATTGTTTGATGTTCCAATCTTCCGGAGCCAGCGCCATGGAGCTTAAAACATACAGGACCAGATTGTCACCCGAGACCTTCCCGAACCTGGATTCAACGAACAGAATTGCCGCAATTACTTCACGATCCACACCATATTTTTGTTCACATGTATCGAAGCTCTCCTCATTGACGGCAAGGAAATCCCGAATTGATTGAACGGCCTGCTGACTGTACATGCGCCTGTAAGGCTCGGGCCGTTCTCTCTGAACTATATTGATCCTGGTGAGGCGCTGGTAGAATATATTCTGATCCGGAGCATATATCCGCCGGAGATAATGCTGATCATGACCCTCACGGATCAGTTTTTCCATGAGATCGGCATAGACGCCTGAAGAGGCATCATTCAGCCGGGCAGGGAGGTTCGGAGCAATGATCCGCCGGGGACCGGTGAACATTATGAGCAATCCGAGTAAACAACCAATGAGACCTGCTTTCGACACGTACTTCATACGGCACCTTAGTTCGTTTCTTAAACAGCGATTCCATCCAATAAGTTGCCATGGAAGAGAACTGCGTTACATTTTTGTGTTCTGCATCGTATATTATCGGCTAAGATTATACTTTACTGAATATCGAAATTCAAGTAATTATGAAGGTTTACAGGCGGTTAAGTGATGTTATACATGGAGCTGGCAAATTATAGACTGCATTATTGCCAATACGGCAGCGGGCCGCCTGTACTTTTTTTGCACGGCTTATCTTTCGACAGCCGGATGTGGTCTCCGCAGTATTCCTTCTTCGAGGATGAATTCATGGCGCTCGGGCTGGATTTTCGCGGCCACGGCTTCTCCGATGCGCCCGATATCGATTATTCACTGGATACCTATGTGGCCGATGTCTCCGCACTGCTGAAGTCCCTGCACCTGCCATCCGTGGTGCTGGTCGGACTGTCCCTGGGCGGCGCCGTCGCCATGGATTTTACGCTTCGCTATCCGCAGCGGGTGAATGCACTGGTGCTGGCATCCAGCGCCCTGAACGGCCACAACTGGTCGTCCGCATGGCAGGAGGTGATGCGCCGGGTCAGAACCGCCGACTCAATCCAGGCCCAGAAGATTAATCTCCGGGAATACTGGTTTAAAGATCCCATGTTCGAAGGCATCCGGTACCGGACGGAATATTCACAACTACTGAAATCCATGGCTGCCGCCTTCTCCGGGAAGCCGATTATGTATGGCGACCTGCAGAGTAAAACCTATTCCGGCAATTCGAACACCTTCCGGGAGATCACCTGTCCCGTCTGCGTAATCAACGGCGAGGAAGACCGGTCCGATTTCAAACAGATTGCCCGGAAACTCGCCTCCGACATCCACCGGGTGGAGTGGCATCAGCTTCCGGACGTGGGCCATATGGTCAACATGGAAGCCCCGGATGAGTTCAACAAGATCGTCCAGAGTTTCCTCTACCGGGTGGAAGCGGAAGGCATCTGAGGTGCTGAAAACTACTTCCCGGGGAGAGACTGCCTGTCACCTCATACCCGTTCCCCGAACCGTTTGTATACTGCTACTCCTTTTTTCCATAGATTAAAACAGCCGGGTCAGAACTGTCTGTACAAATCATCAGTACCAAGGATCTTCTCCGAATGTGAACAGTTCCGCGAAGGATGCCCGGATGAGCGGTTCGCGTTCCCGTGGTTCCCGGAGGGCATACAGCAGGAAGGGCTTTTGTGTGGCAAAGGGCATGATATTTGAATAGAATTTCCATACATTTTATGTCTGTAAATCAATGCTTTTTGAAATTGCGATTTAGGACTATGAAGATAACTCAGGTTCGACCACCTGGCCGCTTACTATACAATTATATGACTAATAAATCTGTTCAGTAGTATCAAAGGTAAGGAAGCCAGAAGGGATGCTTTCCGTGCTTTGCCATCCGTCACACACTGTAGAGCCGTTTCATGAAACGGCTTTCCAATGCAGGTTGAGAATCGAAACCATTACTTTCCTGAGCTGATTTCATCGTCATATAAAATTATTGGGATCGAAGAATAAGATATCTTCATAGTCACAAGATTTATTTTGGGATATGGAATACTTTTTTTCATTTTTTCTTTGCGGTCTTTGCGTTTTTCGCAGTCTTCGCGATCTCTGAGCCACAGGCTCTCCTATGGAGCGTTTCATAAATACACAGGATTATGTTAACTGCTTAACCAAGGGATAAAACTATGGCGTACCTGGAGAATGTCGAATCGCAACAGATGAAACTGACCGAGGCGGAATGGCCGCTGCTGGCGCTGGGGATCTTCGAGGATAAGGAACTCTCCCCGGATCAGCAGGCACTGGATGATGCATTGAATAACATCATTACTTCCGTCCTGGGCAATGAGGATTTCAGGGGAGAGAAAGGGCAGACCGAGGTCATACTGATCGGTGATTCCAGGCCGGTCAGACGTCTGCTGCTGGTCGGATTAGGGGAGCGGGAAAAGTTCAGGCTTGATGATGTCCGCCAAGCAGCCGGGACAGCGGTCCGGACGGTGCAAAGCCGGCGTATCCGTGACTTCGCCGTCGAATTATTCGGGAAGGAAGTGCTGGAGGAACCAATCGCGGATCAGGCCCAGGCGGTGGCAGAAGGACTGGTCCTCGGATCGTATCAGTTTACCGAGTACAAAACCAAAGACAGGGACAAAATTTTTACTGCCAGAAAAGGCACCATCCTGGCGGACGAGGATGTGTCCGGCGCCGTGAGAAAAGGCCGGGTTGTTGCCGGGTCAGCGGTCTTTGTGCGGGATCTGGCGCACCATCCCAGCAATATCATGACCCCCACCCGGCTGGCGGAGGAAGCGGAGCAGATCGCCAAATCCGGCGGATTCAAGTGCCGGGTTTATAACCGGGACGAGTTCGATAAAATGGGCATGGGCGCCCTCGCCGGTGTGGCCAGGGGCACCGAAGAGCCTCCCAAGTTTATCGTGCTGGAATATTATGGCGGCAAAAAGGGGGATGCACCGGTCGCTTTCGTCGGCAAGGGGATCACCTTCGATACCGGCGGCATTTCCATCAAACCTTCCAAAAAGATGCACGAGATGAAGTACGATATGTGCGGGGCCGGCGCCGTCCTGGGAATCATGCACGCTGTGGCCCGGCTGAAGCCAGCCATGAATATTATCGCAGCCGTGGCAGCCACCGAGAATATGCCCGGCGGCAAGGCGTATAAACCCGGAGACATCCTGACCGCCTATAACGGCAAAACCATCGAAGTGCTGAACACCGACGCCGAAGGCCGGCTGGCACTGGCCGATGCCCTGGCCTTCGTCAGGCAGGAGTTCGCTCCGAAGACCATGGTGAACTTCGCCACCCTGACCGGCGCAGCTATCGTCGCCCTCGGACATCGCGCCTCCGCACTGATGGGGAACGATGAGTCGGTCATTCGTCAGATACTGGACGCCGGAGAGCATACCGGCGAACGCTGCTGGCAGCTGCCGTTGTGGGACGAGTACAGCGCGGATATCAAAAGTGACGCCGCCGACGTCCAGAACATCGGCAACCAGGGCGCCGGAACCATCATCGGCGGCGCCTTCCTCAAAGAATTCGTGGACGACACCCCCTGGGCGCACCTGGATATCGCCGGGACCGCCTGGTGGTCCGAAGACCAGCCCTACATCCCCAAAGGCGCCTCCGGCGTGGGCGTGCGCCTGATGATGCGGTGGCTGGAGACGCTGACAGAATAACAACAAAGAGAGAACCACGAATTACACGGATTATCACGAATGAAAGAAAAAACGCAAAAAAAACGCAGAGAGCCGCGAAGGGCGCGAAGACCACGAAGAAAAACACAGACAAATCTACTGTATGCTGAATGAACGGCGGGATGGAGGAGATGCGTGAGAGCAACAATTCAAAGACAGAATGTGTCATCCTGAGCGGAACGCCCTTCGCACCAGGACAAATCCCTCCGGTCCCATTGATACATAATAGCTCCGGCGTTCACGCCGGGGGAAACCTGCTCCATTCCTTTTTCCGTGCCGTTTACACGGCGCTATCAGGGGCTGGACAATCCAGGGCCTCTCTGCGAGTCATCCCGACCGGAAGCCCGCCGTTGTTCCGGCGGGCTGGAGTGGAGGGATCTCTTCGATGCTCCTATCCGCGGATTACCCAAAATACTTACTTGCGCATGATCAACCCGATACGCTGCAAAATCCCACGACCCCGACTCATAATACCGGTACATCACTCGTAATGGCTCCCTTAGTTTGATGCAGCGGTCTTTCACCGAGGGATGAACCTCTCAAGAGAGTGGCGAGCCTGAATTGAGCTATTCGAACAGGCATTGCTCTTATCCCGGCGGGATGCTTATGGCAGTAGCCCCGGGATTTATCCCGAGAGTGAAGATCCTCTCGGTTTCGGATTGTCGAAAATAACATCCATTCACCGTTATGTTTGACCATGAATGACATATCGAATTGTGAGGTGTAACAAACAATATTCAGTTGTTATTTCCACATAAATTCCGAAATTTATTGGTGTCTCTTTCATGGTCTTTCTAATTGTGCTTAACACTTTGAGAGTAGATAGCGAGAGCATAGTAGCTATTGCATTAGATAAGCAGTTGAATATAGTAATGTTATTTCAATGGTAAATATCCAGTTAAACAAAAAAAGCAATAACCAAATTTATCAGTTATTCAAGACTGGTATTCTTGCTTCACGGATCATGCGACCTCATCTCACACAAACGGTCATTGACACCGTATCGAATCTTTCCGAGAAAGAGACCGTATTCATCAGCGGATGGCACGCTCCCATCGAAAAAGAGATACACAAAGTTCTGGTCAATCATGGTAAACCCCATATTCACGCCGGGGCAAAATCAATTCATAAACTGGCTTGTGAACTGGTAGAAGATAAAGTACTTTTTCTTACACATTGTTCGGAGAAAGTTCACAGAATCACCAGAGAGAATGCCCTCAGGCGCAATCAAATCATCTGCGAACTCTCGGAGCAATTACTCATTCCCTGGCTGGATCCCAGGGGCAAAACGCATGAGATTGTGAAAGACGTTTGTGCCGATATACCGGTATTTGTTTTTGATTCTCATTATAATCAAGAACTTATTCAATCCGGTGCGAAATCAATCAGCGAATTACAGGTAATGTGAAGTTCAGGAAGTTTCATGCCTACTATTGAAGAAGTTGTCCGCCAGCAGTCTGAAGTTGTATCTGATCAAATTCAGGAATTGAGTGGGTGGGCTGAATCTGAGGAAGATCTGCGCATCGAGACGGAAAAGGTGTTGGGCGAATTCAAAAGAGAGGCCAAACTCCCGGAATTACGCGGACGCCACGAGGTGACTATCGGGAAAGGCCGGGCGGACTCCGTCTATAATTATGTGATCATCGAATATAAGAAACCCGGACGTTTGACGGATGATAATGATAGTCCGGGCAATAAAGAGGTGATCAAACAAATCAAGCAGAGAATTCAGGATTTGGAAAAGGAAGAAAATCGCAAGATAGAAAAACTGTTCGGCGTCGGATTTGACGGACACTATTTCGTCTTTGTCCGATACAGAAATAACGAGTGGATGGTTTATAAACCCGTACCGGTTACACGACAAACAACGGAACGCTTTTTACGTGCCCTGCTGGCGCTTGCCGCTTCCGGACGCGCCTTCCAGCCGGAATACCTGGCAGGAGATTTTGGCTCGGATGCACCCCTAGCTCGGGGAGGTATTCAGACGTTCTACCGGGCAATTATGAATACCGGGAATCC
>DATFLS010000219.1:0-2024 GCA_035267465.1 bacterium | reverse complement strand
TGGTGTTTTTACGACATCGCTCCGGGCCGGTGTATCTCTGGTATGAAATTGTGCATAACCGGTTTTTGCGAAAGGGCGGAGACGGCTATGATCTCGAGGAGTTCCGGAATCCAGGTGGTGTCGATATTCACGATATCGTGGTGGATGAAACCGGGGAATTACTCTGGAGGCTGCAGGCGCTGTATGGATTAAAGAATACGATGGGCGCTCGTATTGTCACGCTGGGCGGACCGGGAGGCTGGTGTGCACCGTATGCTCCGGCCAAGGCGCAAGAACGGTTCGGTCTGGAGTATATCGTGGTTGGTTACGACGAAATGGAGCAGCGCATTCAACAAGCCAGAGGCAACCGGGCGCTGATGTCCCTGGCCGGGAACTGGACGGATCGATACCTTTCGCTGCCCCAGGTTTCTCTGGAAACGGATCGGGAATTTGTCCGCAATGCGTTTATTCTGTATGCCTTATTTAAGGAACTGATGGAGGAGAATAATACCAGCGCGTTCACCATTCAGCAGTGTATGAGCACTATCATTCCCATGGCAGAGACCACAGCCTGCCTGCCGCTGATGCTGCTGAATGATGAAGGGTACCTGGCCTTTTGCGAATCCGACTTTAATGTCATCCCCTCCGGAATTTTACTGCATTATATTTCCGGGAAACCGGTCTTTCTCAATGATCCCACCTATCCCCACAAGAATATCGTCACCTGCGCCCACTGTACCGGTCCCAGCCGGATGAACGGGGAAGATTACGAAACCACCCGTGTCCTGACACATTTCGAATCCGACTACGGAGCCGCCCCCAAAGTGGACATGCCTTTGCACAGCGAGGTAACCATTATCGATCCGGATTCCTACCAGCAGGAATGGATAGGATTCAAGGGAACCATCGCCGCCAATCCGTTTCTGGATATCTGCCGCACCCAGTGGGATATCCGGTTCGAGGGGGATGAAGATAAATTAAATCAGCTGACCAAAGGTTTCCACTGGATGATTGCACAAGGGGATTATCTCCGGGAGACCGAATATGCCGTGCGCAAAGCAGGAATCACATGGCATGACCTTTCATGAGAGGATCTGCTGAGGCTGAATGAGAAGTGTTGAGGTTTGACACGGCAGATTTTTCTGACTCCCTGTACTTCCAGCAAAATTTAACGACTCATATTGTGGCCAGTTCTCCGGGAAGTATTTCCCTGGGATCAATTTTAATATACCCCAGCTTATCAGTCCTGGACGGATTTTAAAATCAGGGATTTGGGCTGAGGGGGCAGGCATGATATGCTCAACCTCGATCATGGATACCGGCTTGTCTAACAGGTTGTTTTAAGAGAAATGGTTTGTTAATTTTCTCTGGTGAAGCAATCATGAAAATGAGTTCATTCTGATGTATTTCTTGAGTGTGCAGGGACTTGGAATGTCCGGTCGGGCCGTCTGTATAACATTGTTGTAGAGGGAGAGGTTAATTCACCGTGCCGCTGCTCAGGGGATCCGTCATATTCGATAGCAGGAGGAGTGCTTTTCATGGGTTCGCAACAACATACCACTCGTCGTAAATTTTTAAAGGACACGATGCGGGCTGCATTAGGTCTCTCAGTTGTTCCCTCCCTGTTCACCGGCCGGGCAAGTGCCGGGCAGCAATCATTGGCAGTGAATGATCAGATCAATCTGGGTTGTATCGGGACCGGCGGGCAGGGAACCCACAATATGCGGGCGTTCCTGAATAATCCGGAAGCCCGGGTCGTGGCAGTATGCGATGTGGATCGCAGCCATCGTGAGCGGGCCAAGCGGATTGTCGATGAATTCTACGGGTCTGATGACTGTGATTCCTACAACGATTTTCGGGAGGTGAATGCCCGGAGCGATATCGATGGGGTGGTGATTTGTACGCCCGATCACTGGCATACGATCCCGGCATTGGATGCAGCCAGACAGGGGAAGGATATTTATCTCGAGAAACCGCTGACGCTCACCATTGATGAAGGGATTATCCTGCGGGAGGTCATCCATCGGACCGGTCGTATTCTGCAA
>DATFLS010000218.1:0-2398 GCA_035267465.1 bacterium | reverse complement strand
CAATACTCACCGCATCTCCCTGCACAACAGAAGCCGGCGCGCTAATACCTGATACGGAGATATCGGTCACAGGCTGACCTGCATCAATGGTAACATTGAACCGCGTCAGCACCGCATCAATCGGATTGGCGAGGGTCCGGGTGCTGCTTCCGGCAAACAGGAGCCCCACCGGATTGTTATTGGTATCAACAATTAATGACCCGGAATCGCCACCATCACTGAAATCTCCAGGGGTGATAGAGATCTGATTCATAAAACGAGCCAGCTTCTTACACCGGAATGGTCCGGCTGTTTTGTAACAGACGTCCACGGTCACATTCACTTCAGACACTTCACCACTGGTTAAACCCGTGGTGCGAGCGAATGTCCGGACGGCCATTCCAACAGAGGCACTTTTGGTTGTGGCAGAGGGTGTTCCGTATCCGTCTGCAGGAGTTGATGTCCCAACCAAATTTGAGGTGGTGCTGGCAATGGCTGCATCGATGGTGTTGTTACTCCCGTCAAATAAGATAGGCTCGTAATCCGTCAGCTGACCAATGACGTCCTCCGGTGCAGAGCCTCCGTCGTAGGGTCCGGGCTGCAGTTCATCGTCACCGATGTTCGCTTCGTTGACGTCGGCATACACGTGGTTATTGCTCAGGGCGAAGAGGTTTCCGCTTTCGTCCTGGACGCGCGCACCAATTGTGCCTGCTGTAATATCCGGATGGCCGGTGGACACGCCTATGGGCACCGGTCTGTCAAACCAGGCCGTGGGATCACTGCGGGCCACGAACCGCCCGGTGACTTTCACATCCACCGGAATATTCTCGACCACTGCCGGGATGTTGGCCACGTCCGGTGTGGCCACAAAGACCCGCACCACCGGCTGACCATTCGGACCAAGGCCGGTGCCGGTTCCGACAACTCCGGGAATCTGAATCAACCGCTGTGTCTGGCGGTCCTGGACCGCCATTACCTTCTGAAGCTGTGCCTGGAATTTCGCGGATCCCATGGTTTCCGTGGACAGACCTGGTTCGGTCGGGACAGTACTCTGATTTTCACATCCCAGGAACAGGGCGGTGGAAAGCGCCACCACCGCAATAATCACCAGGAGCATACCCTTTGACTGTCGCTGAAAGAATGCTCGCATTACTTACTCCTTTCCTGTCTCTCTATTCGAACGAGACGATTGTATAGGCTTGTTTTGTATAACACTTCCGGATATTCTTGCGTTGCAGACAATCCAGCCTGTATTACAGCATTCTGATATCAGGTGCAAGTAGCGGTTCCGAACATGTAATTGCGACAAGAATATGAATTTTGATAATTCACAATTATTCATACGCCGGTAGAAAGTCAAGGACTTTTATTCCGGTTTGACTAATATCACAGTTTTTACATAACACCGTATGGAATAGATTCTTTCCGGGACCACTCCACCGCATGATGAGAGGCTGGTCCCTTAAGCCGGCAACCGACGAGGTGGGATAATGGAAGAAGCGTTTCCCGAAGGAAGCCAGCGCTTCATAAGAAGGTATTGTTGTTAATTCATATTGGGGGCTTTCATATAAAATAAAGAATTGTGGTGTTAGAATAGCGGAATCTGCTAATTACGTCAACTCAGTACACGTTCAGCTCCGCGGGAGCGGGAAGAGAATTTGGGCTTCTGCCTGCTAAAACTTCGGCCTCTTATGGGCCAGCCTCACCTGGCCACACCACCAGAATATCATGATTATGCCTTCCAAAGGAGGAACCGGCTTTTAAAAAACTCTCACTTCTCCCCTGGGCCGATCTCTGTTCCAACTGGATCTCCTTGAGATGATTTCCTGAAAGACTCAGGAATGTCACTTCCGAGCAGACTTCCGCGTCGACCAATAAAACCCGATCCCCGTGATGCCGAAGATCACGCTCACGCCGATCAGGATCTGCTGTCCTGCGGAGAGATCCCGGTTATACTGAATTTCGGGGATCATGTCATCCGAAACCACAATTTCTTCGATGACCCCGTGACCGGTTCCGTCGTCTACATCAATCTTCCACGTTCCGGAGGTATCCGGCGTAAAGGTGAACCGACCGTTCTGATCAGTGGCTCCCTGCTGGAAGGGTGTCTCCGTGTCGCCGGGCGCATATACCCGCACCGACGCCCCTGCCATCGGAGCGCCGTACTCATACGCCACCTGGATTCCAACACCACCGGTAAACTCAGACACTTCCGTTCCGTGTCCGAAGAGATACAACGGAGTGACCAGGCAGACGAAGAGCGCCGTAAGAACCCATGTTTTCATAATCCCTCTCCCGCCGTTTTCTGTGGATGATGATCCACTACCCACAATCGTAATATTATTTCGCAAAAATGTAATACGATATCGATTGAGAAGCAATCCAGGAATTCGTTATGGAGAGCAGTTGACTATACCTT
>DATFLS010000217.1:0-2445 GCA_035267465.1 bacterium | reverse complement strand
ATATACACGCCGGCCATTGTTTCCCTGGCGATACTGCTCCCCACCACATTACAAATTCCCAGACAGAGCGCCCCGCTTTCTCTGGCAATCTGAATGGCCGCCAGCGTATCCGCCGTCTCGCCGGACTGACTGATAGCAATCAAAACCGTATTGGGAGTCAGGATGGGATTACGATACCGGAATTCCGACGCATACTCCACCTCCACCGGCATCCGGACGAACTCTTCCAGCAAATATTCACCGATCAAAGCGGCATGCCAGCTGGTACCGCAGGCAGTGAGGTAGATTTGCCCGGCATGCTCGATCTGATCGATCACGTCCTTGATGCCGCCCAGGCGAACACTCCCGCTCTCGGGCAGCAGCCGCCCCCGCATCGCATCCCGAATGGTCCGGGGCTGCTCGTGGATCTCCTTGAGCATAAAATGTTCGTATCCACTCTTTTCGATCTGCTGTAAATCATAGGTAATGGTATGGCGGCGGGTCCGGATTTCGGATTGCAGTTGCCCGTCGAAGGTTTTCGAATCGTCACTGGTGATGACGGCAATCTGGCCATCTTCCAGGTACAGAACTTCCCTGGTATACTTCACAATAGCCGCCGTATCGGAACCGATGAAATATTCTCCGTCCCCGATTCCGATGACGATAGGACTGCCGGCGCGGGCGATAACGATTTTTTCAGGATCATCTCTGGCAATCACCGCCACTCCATATGCGCCGACCACGTATTGGAGAGCAGCGGCCACTGATTCTTCCAGTGTTGAGTGGCGGTTCGCCTCAATCAGATGCGCCAGAACCTCTGTGTCTGTCTGGCTCCGGAATTGATGTCCCTGCTCTTGTAACTCCTGCTTTAACACGGAATAATTCTCGATAATTCCGTTATGAACAACGGCGATATTCCGCCCGCAGTCCACATGCGGGTGGGCGTTTGCCTCACTCGGCGCTCCATGGGTTGCCCACCGGGTATGGCCGATACCGACCGTCGTACTGATATTTTTCGAGCGAATCAATTCTTCCAATGATTGGATCTTGCCCTGACGTTTCCAGGCATGGAGATTTGCGTCCTCAAAATAGGCGATTCCGGCGGAATCGTAGCCGCGATATTCCAGTCGATGCAATCCTTCCAGTAGAATAGGAACGGCCTGCCGATATCCGATGTAACCAACTATACCGCACATAGCAGAGATTTCTTCATGCGATTATTCCCACTCGATGGTTCCGGGCGGCTTTGAGGTAATATCGTACACAACCCGGTTCACTCCAGTGACTTGATTCACAATACCCGACGCAACTTCCTGTAAAAGGTCATCGGGTAACCGCGCCCAATCAGCCGTCATGCCGTCTACGCTCACCACAGCCCGCAATACAATCACGTGCTCGTAGGTGCGGCGATCCCCCATCACACCGACCGTATTTACCGGCAGCAGCACCGTTAACGCCTGCCACACATTGCGATATTCCTGGTACTTATGCAACGCCTCGGTAAAAATACGATCCGCCTCCCGGACCATTTTCAGGCGTTCTCTCGTCACGAAGCCAAGAATTCGCACCGCCAATCCGGGCCCGGGAAAGGGATGGCGTTCCAGAATCCGGTCCGGAATACCGAGCAACCTTCCGATTTCTCTCACCTCATCTTTAAACATTTCCCGGAAGGGTTCCACCAATGTGAGGTTCATCTTTTCCGGCAATCCACCCACGTTATGATGGGTTTTTATGGTGACCGAAGGTCCGGTGACGTTCTGGCTTTCTATGACATCCGGATACAGCGTCCCCTGGGCAAGGAACTGCAGATTATCGAATTCTTCCGCAATGTCCTGAAACTCTTCGATAAATTGATGGCCGATAATCCTGCGCTTCTCCTCTGGATCGGTCACGTCCTGCAGGGCCTGGAGGAACTTGTCAGACGCATCGTGATAGCGAACCGGAATCTGCAATTGTTTGGCTAAAATCTCTGTCACATTCTCAATGTCATCAAAGCGGAGCAACCCCGTATCAATGAACACCGGATGAGCCCGGTCGCCAATCGCGTCATTTAACAGGACTGCCATTACCGAGCTGTCTACACCTCCGCTCACCGCGCAGATGACCGAACCGTCACCCACGGTTTCTTTCAGCTGGGCGATGGCAGTTGAAATAAATTCCTCCGGTGTCCAGGTTCCCTTACAACCAGCCACCTTGAACAGAAAATGCCGCAAGATTTCCGTTCCCTGGGCAGTATGAGTTACTTCCGGGTGAAATTGGAGAGCGTAACGGCGTTGCCGCTCGGAACCGATGGCGGCGGTCACCCCGTCGCTTCGCGCCAGAACCTCATAATTCCCGGGTGGTTCCTCCACGTGATCTCCATGACTCATCCACACCTGGGTCTGATCCGCTGTGGCAGGAAGGAGCAGCGATTCCCGTTCAAGAGTGAGGGTGGCCTTTCCATACTCCCGCCGGGTACTGTGATGG
>DATFLS010000216.1:0-4027 GCA_035267465.1 bacterium | reverse complement strand
TTCCATAGTTCTCCGTATAGTTATGTTATCTCAATATGAAATTCTCAATATAAAAAATAGAATTCACTTCTTTGACGTCTGGCGAATCTGTGGCTGGTCAGAATTTCCTGATTTATCTCCTGCGGACTGCATATATACCATATGGTTGGTTATCTTTTGAATATATAATTATTCGCTTATGTGTCAAGCGAAAAATTAAAAACCTCGTACACATATGGTGCCAAATAATGACTTCCGGCGATAACGCCAAAGTCCGACAGGCTCAGTGCCCGGCAGAACCGGTGCACAGCGTCCGTTCCCTCTCCCAGATGATTGATTTGCCGGGTGGTAAATACAGAATGCCAGGATTCCAACGAATGCATAGGAATATCCGGGATATCCATTACGCTGATTACTGCATCAGATGGAAATAGTTCCTGGAATGCGGTGATGTTTTTTTGCGCACTGACTCCCAGCAGAAGCCGCATCCGTTTGCCGGGATGGATACGTCTCAGATTCCCTACGAGATTTCGGATACCATCATAATTATGGGCAACGTCGTAATAGATCAGGCGCCGGTTGCTCATTTGCTGAAGCCGACCCGGGACAACCACATCTGTTAGTGCTCCGATACTTTGTTCCCAGGGCAGAGGAAACTGCTGCTGGGTCTGTCCTGCCACCAGCGCAATGCAGGCGTTCATCACTGCCTGCCACCCGAGCATAGTCAGCACCACTTTATATGGCTTCTCTTCCCAGAGGATAACATAATCAGTTTTTTCCGGCGTGAGGTGCACCTCCCGGATGGGACAGGTTTCCTCCACATAAACCAGCGGAGTGCCCAGTTCTGCCGCTCGCTGCTGAAAAACCGCTTGCGCTTCTGATCCCACCGCACCGATCACACAGGGGATTTCCGGCTTGAAAATGCCAGCCTTTTCCCGGGCGATTTCCGGAATGGTTTCCCCCAGAATCTCGGTATGTTCCAGTCCGATGGACGTGATGACTGACAGGATAGGCGTTACCACGTTTGTTGCATCCAGGCGCCCTCCCAGACCGGTCTCCAGTACCGCCACCTCGACCTGCTGTTTCCGAAAGTGCTCCAGAGCCAGCAGGGTCGTCACTTCGAAGAAAGTCAATTCCAGCTGATCAATTACAGGTCGCCACTGTTGCACGAAATCGATAATCGCGGAATCGTCAATCCGAAAACCGTCAATCCGGATCCGTTCATTAAACCGGATCAGATGCGGCGATGTATACCATCCCACCCGCAGTCCTTGTGCCTGCAGGAGAGCCGCCAGGTATCTAACAGTCGAGCCCTTGCCGTTGGTGCCGGCTATGTGAATAGTGGGATAGGCTGTATCGGGAAAATTCAGGGCTTCCCGGAACTGTTCCACCCGGTCCAGCCCCAGCTTCATCCCTCGATATTGCAGGCTGTAAAGGTACCTGAGGGCTTCGTGCAACCCACTCATCATTGAATCAGCGGCGCCAGGGAAATTTCTTCCGGTGTCCAGGATCGATCGACATCAAAATAGAACACATTTTCCATGGGATGTCCCAGGAATCTGGTGCCGATTTCCGCAAACTTTTCCGGAGTATCACTCACAAAATATTTGTAATCAGGCACCGACGCCGGATTCACAGCGATCACGCCGATCAGTGCATTGGCAGCAGCGACCCCGCTATCGATGATGGCGATATCAGGCGGCAGGATCTTCTGCAAGGTCCGGCTTAATAGCGGATAATGCGTACACCCCAGAATGAGGGTGTCGATATCTTGATCCAGCAGCGGTTCCAGATATTCCCTGGCGATGATTTCGGTCACCCGGTGCTCTTCCTTTCCTTCTTCCACCAGAGGAACGAAGAGCGGGCAGGCCTTTCCGAACACCCGAATTGATGCATCAATTTGTCGGATGGCTTTGGTATAGACACTGGTACGGATGGTGGAATTGGTCCCAATCACTCCGATCCGGCCGGACCGGGTCGCGGCCACCGCCGCTTGGGCACCCGGATCTACCACTCCGTAAATCGGGATGGGGTACTCGTCCCGGATCCGGGGGACGGCCGCTGCGGAAGCGGTATTGCACGCCACCATAATCGCCTGAACCTCCTGGGCAATGAGGAAATCCACGATCTGGCGGGAAAACCGGGTGACCGTGTCCGGACTCTTGGTACCGTAAGGAACCCGGGCCGTATCACCGTAATAAATAATGGAAAGGGAAGGAAACACCCGCTGTAATTGACGGACAACGGTTAATCCTCCAAGACCTGAATCAAAAACGCCGAGCGGGGCGGCCGACTTCAAATTATTCACAAAGACGCCTGATCAACTGTTTGCTGGTCGTACTTCTTTTTAAACTCCACTATCCCCTGATAAATGCCCTGTGCGATTTGTTGCCGGTATTCCGCGGTTCTTAATTTCCTGGCTTCTTTGGAATTACTGATGTAGCCGGTCTCCACCAGAATATTGGGCATGGAGGCGCCCACCAGCACATAAAATCCCGCCTGTTTTACCCCCCGATCCTCACTGGAAAGATGCTTGCGGAGCCCGACTTGCACCATGCTGGCAAAGTCCTCGCTCTCTTTCATAAAGGCGCTTTGCATCATGGTGGCCAGGATGAGCGTCTCGTTATCGAACTGTTTATAAAAATCGGTGGATTCCTCGAATCGGATCACCGAATTCTCTCGCTCCGCCACATCTATGGCATCCTCGGTTTTCCCCGGACGCAGGAGATAGGTTTCGAAACCCAGGATCCGGTGGTTCGGATTGGAATTGGCGTGGATGCTGACGAATAACTTTCCATTTTGTTCATTGGCAATCTTGGTGCGATCCTGCAAAGGAATAAACACATCTTTTTGCCGGGTGTAAATGACTTTCACATCCGGCAGATTTTTTTCGATAATGCGCCCCAGGCGCTTGGTGATATCCAGGACCACGTCTTTTTCTTTCAATCCACCGGGGCCGATGGCGCCCGGATCCTTTCCCCCGTGCCCGGCATCCAGGACAATCCGATCCAGCTTCCACCGGGATCGGGCTTCATTCAGGCGATCCTTGGTCCGGTTGGTTGGTGTTCGCAAGCTGAGTACGATTTCTCTGGGATCATCATTCTGATATACTTCGTAATCTTCCACTTCACCCCGCAGCCGGAAGGCCAGCTGCACAGACCCTTCTTTCTGAATAGGGACGATCCGGCGGACGACCCCGGCGGTGGGTGCCTGGGAGAGCCGCCGGGCATCGATATTGCCCCCGGCCACCGTCAGGTAAAACCATCCCTGCCGCAGCCAGGCCGCGTACTCGTTTTCCCGGAATTCCCGGGTCACTGGCAGACGGATCAGGGTCCCGTTCTTTTTCTCCTCGATGATCACGTTTGTAATATTCACCAGCGAATAATCAAAGCGGAGCGCCGGGATCTGCGGATTATACTGCATGGGAATGTCCAGAGCCGACTGTAGTATCCCCACGAAATCCAGCACCGGAACTAATAAATCGCCTCCGTCTAATACTACGGGATGAGGAAAGTGGAAGATATTGTCGTTGACCATGACGTAGGAAGTATATGCGGACAGTTTCAATCGTTTATCCGGAAAATACAAGATCAGTTTCTGTGCCTGGGGATTGTAATAGGTGTTCACATTAAATAGTTCCGCCAATTCCGTGGCAGAGAAATAGGGCACCCCATTTCTCTTCTGAATGTGCGTAATTGACGAAGAGGACGATCCGCCCTGGGCGGGCGCCTGGCGGATGCCCGCCGACAGGATCAGGCACAGTGCTACCAATTGGAGGATCCGGAATGGAATTCGTAACCTCTGTGATGGTATGTTGGATGTCTTCACAATATCCGTACGTAATTAATATGCCATTTCGAGCTGCCCACACAGTATATGAGATAATTTGAGATGTTTCAACCGCCGTTGCAAATAAAAAATTGAGACCCGGGCGTCCGGGGAAAAATCGGCAGAGGCCTGAAATCCCAGCAAGATCCCTTCCCCCGTCTGCCGCAAAATCTGCATGGTCCCGACGGCCGGCATCACGAAATAATAGGTGGAGGCTGCA
>DATFLS010000215.1:0-2817 GCA_035267465.1 bacterium | reverse complement strand
CCATTGTGAAGGTGAGGAATACGAAGATCGTCTGTTTCGTCCCGATCGCGTATCAGGGGCCATCAGCACTCCGGCCGCACCTGCATTTTTCGCAACCCAGTATTTATAGGCTCTCTGGCTCATCCGCGTAAACGCTCGTTTCTCCGCGGGTGCCGCCGTTGCAGGTACCCGGGGCATTCCGTCGATGATCAGTACCCATTTCCGGGCGACGTTCACGGTGTCATACTCGTCATACCCCCAGGACTCCAGATCAAGGCCATATCCGATAAAAACAACCTGTGCGTCGAGCTCCATATCAGAATACACACCCCTGGAAGACAACAGATAATCCTGATTCAAGGTGAGTGGGAGGGTGTCCCGCGCGGTGATCACCCGGACCGTCTGAGCAGGCGCCGGAAAAACGCGCTGCAGGGGGACCGATTGTATATAAGTGTCTGCCTGTTGCAGGGGCTCCAGACCGAGGTAGCGGAAATAGGACGCAAGGTAATCGGCGGCCATCTGCTGACCGGGATACGAGGTTTCCCGCCCCTGCAGTTCCGATGAGGCGAGATAAGTGATGTGGGATCGGAGACTATCCGGTCGGATGGTGTCCAGGCCGGTGGCTGCCTCCCGTTTTGTAAAGAAATACGGCCGGAGTTCCGGGGAGAGGAAGACCGGAAGAACACACCCTGCGATGCTCGTACCCGCAATGCACAGGAGGATAAGTGCTGTAAAATATTTTCTGTGGTACATTTTCACATGGTTTCGATGCATCATTTCACAATGACGAATGTTACTGATTCTCCCTCGTGAACGCAAAGTTTTCCGGATCAGGTTCCGCTATAAATCCAGGACAAATAGCACACCTCCCATGGGGATTCCATTGGGAGAAATACCTGAAAAAGAGGATGAGCACAGTTAGAATATTTACGGGTTTTGAGTTAAGAGAAAATCGGCCATGCACTCAGTATCCCGTATACAGCGAGAGAGGAATTGTAACTCTCCCTCCTGGAACACTGGCCGATATATGCTGTCATTATTCTGCTTCGCTGTTCTCAGGTATTTACTGATCAGGGCGATGAGGAATAGGAAAATTTCGGACACATATATTGAAATCTTTTAAAAATTCATCTAACTTACTTGGTTATGAAGTTGGCAGGTAACATAGGAATTTTTGTATTCGCCGCAGTCTTTCTCTGGGTATTGCTTTTTTGTTCATCCGCTATACCGGCACGTTCTCATGACCAACACACCGCTGCAAATGCCCCTTCCCATGAGATGGTGATCTTCCTGCACGGGGCGATTAATGGCCCGTTTGCGATGAAGCGGCTTGACACAGCGTTCGCAATGCAGGGATACGAGACCTTCAACTGGGACTGGGATGGGCGGAATCATTCAATGCAATGGAACGCAGCCCGCCTGGATTCGCTTCTATATGCAAAGAACGCATACGCAAAAACGCTCCACTTTGTCACCCACAGTATGGGGGCGCTGGTCGTTCGCTACTATCTCGATCACTATCCTGTTCCGCATTTGGGCCGGTTCGTCATGATAGCTCCACCGAATCAGGGCAGTGCCATCGCCACAGAGCTCCAGGATTTCCCTCCATTCCAGTGGATCTATAAAGGGACCGTTGATTATTTGACCACGGGTGAAGACGCCTTTGCCGACACCATTGGTACGCCCCCGTGCGAATTCGGTATCATTGCCGGCGGGACGGGCGGCAAGTACGGGTACACCTGGTATCTTCCCGGTGATGACGACAGTATCCTGTCCGTGGACAACACCCGACTGGAAGGCGCTGCGGATTTTATGGTGATTAACGATGTACACTCCACCATCATGATACGGGACGAAACCATACGAAATGCGCTCCATTTCATAAAACACGGGAATTTCATACACTCTGCGAATTCAAAGGAACCGGTGACTGCAACCACCGAAGACAACGGAAATGAACCATAATATTGTACTCTTAAACCATTAAACCAACTACAGGAGATGGTATGGATAAGTATGTGTACTTTTTTGGAGAAGGACAAGCCGACGGATCGGCGAACCTGAAAGAATTGCTTGGCGGGAAGGGAGCCAACCTCGCAGAGATGAGTAATCTCGGGGTGCCGGTCCCGCCTGGATTCACCATTTCAACAGAAGTGTGTACTTACTATTATCAGCACGAGGATACCTATCCGGATGGATTAGAAAAGCAGGTGGAAGAAGCGCTGAAGAAAGTTGAAAAAGTCATGGGGAAGGATTTCGGTGATCCGGAGGATCCGCTGCTGTTTTCCGTCCGGTCGGGAGCACGGGTCTCGATGCCGGGGATGATGGATACGGTGCTCAATCTGGGATTGAACGATGAGACCGTGAAGGGACTGGCCAAGCTGGCGGATGAGCGCTTCGCCTGGGATTCCTACCGGCGGTTTGTGTCCATGTTCGGTGACGTGGTGTTAGGTATCCGACCGGAGAGTAAGGACGAAGAAGATCCCTTCGAGGTCGAGCTGCAGAAGATCAAGAACAAATACAAAGCGGATCAGGATGTTGATCTGGGAGTCGAGGCGCTGCAGGAGCTGGTCAAATTATATAAGGACATCATCGAATCCAATACCGGCGAACCGTTCCCGGATGATCCCAATAAGCAGCTCTGGATGGCGATCGGTGCTGTGTTCGGTTCCTGGAATAACGAGCGGGCCATCGCCTATCGTGAGTTGAATAACATTCCGGATGACTGGGGTACGGCAGTGAATGTGCAGACCATGGTGTTCGGGAACATGGGTGAGAATTCTGCGACCGGCGTGGCCTTCACCAGAGATCCCGCCACCGGGGAGAACAAGTTTTATG
>DATFLS010000214.1:0-4755 GCA_035267465.1 bacterium | reverse complement strand
GACGAATTCATCATCTGCCACGATTCCGACCCTGGTGAAAAACGTGTTGAGAAACGGATACAGGAGTACTGCCCCGGCATTCCGAATCAATATTTGTTCCTCTACCAGATCTTTCCCGTTCAGAATATGGACAGCAACATCTGGAATATTGACTCTTTCCCTCTGTGTTTCCGCTCGTTCACCCGGAGCCTGATGTGCCGCCATGCCTTCCTTTTCCTTATTTTCCTGAGCAGAACCGGAGACGGATCTTTGCAATTCTCTGATCATTTCCGGGATCTTCGTTCGAAACTGTCTGCCGGCCGTTTCCATCTCTTCAACAATTTTACGCAGCTCTGTCAAATGTCCGGGTAATGAAGCACCAATTTGCTCGTTGATCATGGTGAACATGTTCCGGAGAGCCTCTTTGCTCTGATGTATCCGGAGATCGGATAATTCCGGGAATTCGGTACGTATCTGCACCGCCGTAGCCTGAATCTCCGCCTCCGATATCTGACGCAGGTTGCCAAAGGCATAAATCTGCTGAAGATCCGAAATCCAGTCCTGACTCTCCACTTCCTCATTAACCCAGGACTGCACCATCTCTGGTAAAGGGCTCTTGAAAGTATGCGACTTCTGCGACAGCTGCTGAAGTGCGTGTTGCAGTGATTCCAGATGCTCCTGTAGAGATTCCTTCTCCATCTGACTTATTTTCCGCAGGACCTTCAACACAATGCTTTCCGGCCCGGAAAACCCTGTCTGTGAATCAAATATGTCGGTTAACACCAGATCCCAGATCCGAAAACGTACCTCACGAGAAGATAACTTCACTTGTTCGGCTTCCTCGTATACGCGCCTGAGATCCTCAATCAACAGCTGATAATTCTCTGCCGCATCGGCATTTATCAGAGTAAGTAATTTTTTCAGCACCCCATCCGAAAACTGATAGATCAGCCGGCGCCGAACCTGCTGCTGCCGAAGGATCGCCGCTATTCCGGATCCCACAGCTCGCCAGAGGTCCTCGATAATTTCAACGGCCCGCTCGCCGAGGATCTGTTCCGGCTCGTCACGGGCCCACCAGGGAAACAGACCGGTCTGCAAGAAATACAACAACAGCATATAGCGATATTCGGATTCCGATAATGCCAACCGGTCTGCTCTCGAAGCTATCTCACTGTCCTCGCCTGAGACAAGTGCGGCGAGAGAGGAACTGACGGTCTGCAGCGTAGCTGATCCCTGGGATGCAGGCTGAGATGTACCAGAATCTCCGTCCGGAGGTAAGAATACATTACCGGGCTCTCCGAATAATTCTCTACCGGTTCGTGTTAGCTGCACTTCTCCGGACAACATTTCATAGAATTCCGCAATGAGCCGATCCATGAAATCGTGCTCTATCCGTTCCTCAGGGATCACGCCAAGATCCAGTTCCAGATGGTCAATGAATATGTGCTCGTCCGGAGTACTCATTTCAGTGCAGATCCTGTCCAGTTCATTCTGAAGGGTGTTATCCATGATGGCACTGAGCTGGTTTTGAATTTTACGGGCTTCCTCTTTTTTTCGAAGGCCGATTGTGAATGACAACCGCCGGATGATATGCTGCATAACAATTACCAATCATAGCGTTGAAATGTTCAGCATTCTGATATTCTCCTATTGGATGAATTCCTCGGGAACTTCGAGCTCTCTGACAAAACGATTCTCACATCGGGTATCACGAACTTCATCAACTGCGGTTAATATCACCTGTA
This sequence comes from bacterium, assembly GCA_035267465.1. Classification (GTDB taxonomy): domain Bacteria; phylum Fidelibacterota; class JAANXI01; order JAANXI01; family JAANXI01; genus DATFLS01. Next base: position 3,031 of record DATFLS010000214.1, on the reverse strand, counting down.
CCTGGGTTATTCCTGCAGGTACCGATAAGGCAGTTGGTTCCTCTGGATGCATCTGCTCAGAGAAAACCGTTTCCCTCTCCATTTCTCTATGATAAAATGACCAGATATACTGGTAGCTTTCGTTTTCCGTCGTATTCTTGAATCGGAAAAGCAGGTTCTCCTGTTCTCGTCGCAAAATTTCCGCTTCGAATTTCGGTTGTGGCGATTCATTCACCATAACCGTGGTATAGGCTACCGTCCAGCTTTCCACATTATAGTCGATAAAATGCAAACCAGGCTCTACCAATCCGGGCTGGAAATAATACCCCTCTTCCTGCTCAAGAACGCCCGGTCCCACTGCGACCCCACCCGGGGGATCGACTATGAATCTCGGCGGCTGCTCATACTGCTGATTGCAATATATATGCTTCGGAAGTTCGATATTCCCTTCTGATTCGGGGAGATCGATCTCTTGCGTGGTTTCTTGTGAGCACTCGATTTCTTCCCCCTGATTAGTGGCTTTTAAGATCACCGTAACAGAATCCCTTCCTCTCGGGATACCGATTGCTATCTCCTCCGGCGGCGATGCATCCCGGGAAAAGACGGCCGGCTGATCCATGCCAGGCCAGATATATCGCCATTCATACTGATAGTTCTCCCCTTCAGTCAGGTTGGTGAATGTGAAGATCATATTATCACTTTTCCTTCCATGGACCGTGACATCAAAATCGGGAGACGGAACCGCCAGAACATCAACGGTCGTGGATGTCGCTTCTTCGTCATCAATAGAGTACGTAAACGTATGACTGCCCGGGTCGACCTCCTCCGGATGGAAAAAGAAGTCACCATTCTGTTCTTTCACGCCGCTGCCTTCTACCCTGCCGCCGGAAGGATCCATCTGGAACTGGGAATCATCTGTGTATGCTTGGTTGCAGTATTCGTTCTGGGGCAGGCTGACGCTGGCTTCTTCCTGCGCAGGAATAGTGACGGTCCTGGTGGCAGTATCTGTGCAGACCCCTTTTTCAATATGCAAGCTCACCTCTACGGTTCTCTGGTCAGGCCCGCGATCAAAGGTGATCTGGGGATTGGTATCCGACGAGGTTCGGCCGGCATCGAATTCCCAGTGATAGGCATCCGCTCCGGTGTCGTTCGGTGAGAACGTGTACGTGACGTCCCCGTAATCGATGGAATCCTGCGTGGGCGTGAATGCCGCACTGCAGTGTTCGATTACAACCTGCTTGGTTACTTCGCTGGAGCAATCCCCTTTGGTGGCGGTGAGGGTTACATCTATCCGGGTGTCCCCACCACTGATATCGGTGAACGTGTGAGTATATTCCGGATTGGTATTCGGCGATTCGGGTGCTCCCGGCAGGCTCCAGGCGTAATCCTCGGCATCATCGGGCTGAGCGGTAAACTTGACGGTCGCTTCGGCTGTTTCCATATCCACGCTCTGCACCGTGAAGGTGAAATCTGCTTCCATTTGGATTATGGTTACGGAGAGGGAATGGGTTTCACCCTGCACTGTATATTCGAACTGGGCTTGCTCGGGGGGAACGTCCTCGTGTGACGGACTGAAGTAGTAATCGCCGGTAGCTTCGTCCCGGGTGACGCCGGGACCGGAAACTTCCCCGCCGGGTGGATCCAGAATGAACCGGTATTCGGTATCATCATCGCTGCAGAACGTCTGTTTGGGCAGTTGAAACACGGCCTGCCGGGATTCGCACACAGTGATGGGGGGGCAATCGGAACAACATACATACGGCAGGGAAAAATCTGCAATCACTCTGTTGTCTCTGTCATATACCAAGATGAATGTGCCGCCCCTCGGCACTCCCGCCTGATGCTCCAGCCCCGGATGGTCCTTGAGATAATGGAGGAATTCCCGGATTTCCTGTACTTCCTTGAAGCGTTCCTGATAGGAGGCCATCAGGGCCTGGAATTTTTTCAGGTCACACGAATTCACCAGGGTGGTCAGATGGTCTAATGTTTCTTCCTCGTGACCTTGTGGTTCATACTGGGGATTACTCAGATTCGACTGAATGCGCCGCCTGTATTCAGTGGCTACTTTCAGCAATTCGTTATACTTTGAGTGAAAATCATCGTAATTGAATTGTGACAGTGATTCCGTTAAAGTCGCCACCAGGGCTTCGATAGCGGCCATCAGCTGGACGGGATAATACACAAAATCAAAGATGATACCCGGGATTTTCTCCCGGTCGAAGATCCCGTCGGCAATCAATTGTTCGGTCGCCACATCCAGTATACGCTGAGGCTGGGCCGTTTTCGTAATATCCGTGTATATCTTACCGGCAGTGTACTGTTTATCCGGCATGCTCCCCATACTTTGTTTCAGGAACTGTCCCTGAAGTGCCCCGGTCGTGCTGCTGCTGATGGTCTGTTCTCCCAGAGGAATACTTCCGCCTCCCAGATTTTGTGAACCCATCGATGGTTCCTCTCCTCCGGCTCCACCCCTGAATCCGGACAGAGCCGGACCGCCAGCACCGCCTCCCTGGTAATTGAGAATCTGAGTACCGCTGCCGGCTGCAGGTGGGGTATAGGGAGTAGATCCGGGATACTGGTATCCACCGCCTCCGTCATCGTCAGATCCGGACTCCAGGTTGACCGAAACCACCAGCATTTTCTCCTGAACCACCTTAATCGGTATTTCTTTGCTTTTATACCCTGATGCCGAGACCTCCAGGCGATAATCCTTGGCCTTGATGTCCGGGATCCGGAACGCACCGTCAGCATCAGACTTTGTGCTGATATCCGTGCCCTGCAGACTAACCTTGGCATTGGAAATGGTGTCCCCGGATTCGACATCCCGGACGGTACCCCGAACACCGGTTTGAGCATCGTCATCCTCATACTGTTCGCTCTCACTACCATACTGCAAATTGGCGAAATAGGTGATTTCCTTTTCCAGCAGACAAATCAGCTCCGTACTGACGGCGGCGTAAAGTGATTCCAGATCCTTCATCCGGCACCGGAGTTTGGTCTGCTTCTCCTGCTCCTCCGTTTGCACCCCCTGGACTTCCTCAGTGGTCTCCAG
>DATFLS010000213.1:0-3870 GCA_035267465.1 bacterium | reverse complement strand
CTGCCGGAGGGGAGATTGCACACATAGGGCCGCTTGGGATCCACCTTGCCGTCGCGAACGTCCCTCCATCCGTTGTCCGACTCCCCGGCATTCTTCGCTGCAGACTGTTCTTCGGTTGGTTCCTCCTCCGCAGGGATTTTCCGGATCCGGGCCGCCTGATAGGGCGACAGTACGGTGAACCGGATACCGAACTCCGCCAGCACCTCCAGCGTCTCCAGATCCACTGCGGTCTCGGGCAGCCACATACCCTCCGGTTCCCGGCCGAACCGGGAGCGAAAATCTTCGATACCCCAGTACACCTGGCTGCGCTTGTCCCGCCCATTGGCCAGCGGCATAATCATGTGATTATACACCTGGGCGAGCGCGGCGCCATGCCCGGAGAACTGCTGCTGACTGAGTTTATCTGCCTCCAGGATCGCGTTGTACACGTCCGGGGCTTGCTTCTCCATCCAGGAGAGCAGGGTCGGACCAAAGTTGAAACTGATCTTTGAATAGTTGTTAATGATATCGATAATCCGGTTGTCGCCGGAAAGTATCCGGGCGGCGGAGTTCGGCGAATAACACTCGGCGGTGATGCGCTCGTTCCAGTCGTGATAGGGATACGCCGAGTCCTGAATTTCGATGTCTTCCAGCCAGGCGTTTTCCCTGGGCGGCTGATAGAAATGTCCGTGAATACAGAGGTACCGGCTCATGCGGTGGATTCCTTCTGATACAGTGAAAAACTCAATGCCGGAACCGTGACGCTAACTGAAGAGTCATCCCGCTCCGGCATTCGCTCCCCGTCCCCGCGCCAGATATGCGCGGCAGAATCGAGGATCTTCTCCCAACGCCCCGGCGGATATGTTAGATCAGTCACAACATCCCGCTCCTCAAAATTGCAGACCAGAAAAACCGCTTCATCGCCATGCCATCGATGGAGGGTAAGCGCGGCATAGTCCCCCGGCACGGTTACTTCCATCTGATCTTTTTCCAGATGATTCAGGGGCGGGAGAGTTCGCCGGAATTCGAGCAGTTTCCTATAGAATGCATGAAGACTCTGATGGGGCTGCTTCTGCCGGAGATTCCACCGAAGTTTGGACCGTTGAAAGGTTGCTTCATCCTGCGGATCCGGCGGCTCCCCTTCCCATTGGAACGACTCGAACTCCGCCTGCCGGCCGTCCCGCACCGCCCGGATCAACTCCTCATCCCCGTGGCTGACAAAATACAGAAACGGGTTCGGTTCGCCATATTCCTGCCCCATGAACAGCAGCGGAATATTCGGCGAGAGCAGCAGGATACCGGCTGCCAGCTTCTGCGCTTCGAATGAAACCATCGCCGAGAGCCGCTCGCCATTCATGCGGTTCCCCACCTGATCATGGTTCTGAACGCACACGATAAACTGCTCGGCCGGCCGGTCCACGGAAGAACTGCCGTGGTGCCGCTTCCGGTGACGAGAATAGCGCCAGTCATATACGAACCCATTCCGGAGCGCTCCGGCCAGATCCTCAATCCGGCCGAAATCTTCGTAATAGCCGTCGTCCTCTCCCGTCAACAGGGTATGCACCGAGTGATGGAAATCATCGGACCACTGCGCATCCAGACCGAATCCGCCCACCTCCCGGGGCCGGATGATCCGGGTATCGTTGAGATCACTCTCCGGCATCAGGTATACCTCCTTGCCGGCGGTCGCCGAAAAATCCGCCACCTGCTCTGCCAGCTCCTGCAGAAACGGTCTGGCACTCATATCATAGATGGCATGCACCGCGTCCAGCCGGAGGCCGTCCAGGTGATAGTGCGCGAACCAATGGAGCGCATTCCCGATAAAATAATTACGAACCTCATCACTATACGCATCATCAAAATTCACAGCTTCGCCCCAGGGCGTCCGGTACTTCGAGGTGAAATACGGCCCGTAATCCCAGAGATAATTTCCTTCCGGGCCCAGGTGATTGCAGACCACGTCCAGTACCACTGCCATCCCCCTCTCATGGCAGGCATTCACCAGCTGCTTCAACTGGTCCGGACCGCCATAAGAATTCTGCACCGCATACGGATACACCCCGTCGTAGCCCCAGTTCCGGGACCCCGGGAACTGCGCCACCGGCATCAGCTCGATGACGTTCACCCCCAGATCCTTCAGATCATCCAGCCGGGGAATAACCGCCTGAAAAGTCCCCTCCGGTGTGAAAGTGCCCACATGAATCTCATAGAGGACCATCTCCTTCAGGGGAATGTTCTGCCAGTCAACATCAGACCAAGAAAATTCCTTGTGATTGATGACCGCAGACGCCCCGTGCACCCCGTCCGGCTGGAACTGCGACGCGGGATCCGGGCGGTCCTTATCGCCATCCAGGAGGAAAGAATATCTTGTTCCGGGGGGTACTCGATCCAGTGTCAGGTACCAGTAACCACGATCACCCTTTTCCATGGGATGGATGGACTCTTCCGGTGCATGAATCTTCAGGGCCACCTCTTCCGGATACGGCGCCCATACCCGGAACTCACACTGGTCCTCGCTCACATAATTCGCCCCGACTCGCATGTCAACACACTACCATTTGTCTGGAATTACTGATGTCGGCAAGTATACCACGAAATCCCCGAAAACACAAGGTCCACCGGCGAGTATTTTTGTCTTTCATGGCAGTCATTTCCCTAAAGATCACATACTGTCCTTACGAATTCAAGCGGGGAAGTTCTGCTACAGTGTTATCGTTGATACGAACCGATACCTTCATTCAGAATCCCTCGCGTCCGGCCCCGGCATCCACTATCCAGGATGTCATCCCGAATCCCTGCTGTTCAAGGGTGAGGGATCTCCACCGGGGATGTGCGGGTTCGGCTGCGCAACTGCGCATCCGGCGGCTCCCTTTCTTGCCAGCACTTGTTGGCACCTGTCAGCACTTGTAAGCACTTGTGAAGTCCGGAGGCGTCCCGCACTTCAGGGAGCGCACCCAGACCACAGGAGTGCTGGTAGAGATCCCTCACCCCCTGGACTGCGGGGGTTCGGGATGACATCTGCCTAGTATTCTGCCGAAACGGAACCCGCAGCCGCGACCCGTTTGTCATGTCTCTTCAACGAATGGGCTCCGAATGTCTCGTGCTACTCCCAGCCTCTGACATTCACACCTACCCACCCGCCCTGTCATCCCGAACCCCCCGTCTTTTGGGGGGTGAGGGATCTCCACCGGGGAGGTGCGGGTTCGGCTGCGCAACTGCGCATCCGGCGGCTCCCTTTCTTGCCAGCACTTGTTGGCATCTGTCAGCACTTGTAAGCACTTGTGAAGTCCGGAGGCGTCCCGCACTTCAGGGAGCGCACCCAGACCACAGGAGTGCTGGTCGAGATCCCTCACTCCCTGAGAAACGGGGTTCGGGATGACACTGAATGAATTTACGAATGGTAACCGAACCCACACATGCCTCCCGGAGGGCACCGGTTCCGAACCGCTGAGAATCTACCCGGCTCGGGGCGCTCCCAACCCCTGTCCCTCCCACCCAACCACCCGCCCCGTCATCCCGAACCCTGCTGTTCAAGGGTGAGGGATCTCCACCGGGGATGTGCGGGTCTGACGACGCAACTCCCCGGGACGACGCGACATAAAATCCGGCGTCTCCCTCTCTTGTCAACACTTGCCAGAACTTGTGAGCACTTGCCAGCACTTGCCAAATCCCGGCAATTTTGTAGATTACCCACAAATCGGAATAGCAATCGAGTAGAGCACACGGAGCGCGACATGCCGGAACAGTGCGGTTTCATCTTTGATATGGACGGCACCATCGTGAACAACATGCGCTATCACATGAAGGCCTGGCTGGAATTATTCGAGGAACTGGGAGTCTCGATGGCCGCCGAGGAGTTCAACCGCCGGTTGAGCGGCCGCACCAATCCGG
>DATFLS010000212.1:0-6651 GCA_035267465.1 bacterium | reverse complement strand
TACGCGGCAGCCACTCATGAATGGGATGACCGGGTGATGGCTATCTTCGAATATGAAACAGCAGAGGGCAGTGCCAACGCTTACTATCAGACGCAGACCACGAACAGCAGCCAGGGCTACTTCGAGAATTTCATGGGGGATGAAGGCACACTGGTGATCTCCGAATCGGAATCCGGCTATCGGGGATCAGTGTACCGTCAACCCACCGCACCGCCCTGGGATGAATGGGTGCGCCGGGGCTATCTGACCTCACCGACCGTGAACATTGCCGAGCAGGAAGTGAAAATCAATCTGGATGTGCGGGAAACAATCTCCCCGGATGAACACCACATTCCCATCGAATTCTACGATCCGTATCATAAGCCGCACCTGGAGAACTTTTTTAATACCATCCGCGGTCAGGATTCGCTGAACTGTCCACCGGAAGTGGGCTATGAAACGGCGGTGACCGTCCTGAAAGTGAACGAAGCTATCGAAGCCGGTCGGCGGTTACCGTATACACCGGACGAATTCGAGATCTGAACTAGAGGGGACACACCATGGAAAAATATAAATTCGGTCATCTGCAGATGGGTGCTCTGGTAGCGCTGCGTATTTTGATCGGCTGGCATTTCCTGTATGAAGGTATTGCCAAATTGATGAAACCCGGTTGGTCTGCCTCGGGATACCTGCTGCAGTCCCGCGGGCTTTTTGCAGGGATCTTCCGTTGGATTGCCGATACCCAGGGTGTCCTGGAGGTCGTCAATTTCCTGAACATCTGGGGACTGATTGCCATCGGGCTGGGGTTGATTCTGGGCGCGTTCACCCGAACCGCCAGTGTGGCCGGTATCGGATTGATTCTGCTCTATTATCTCTGTAATCCGGTTTTTGTGGGGTTCTATTATTCTATTCCCATGGAAGGGAACTACCTGATCGTTAACAAGAATCTGGTGGAAATGGTGGCCTTGTTTGTCATCACAGTTACGCCAACCGGACAGTATCTGGGTCTTGACCTGATCATTGGTAAATTAATTCGGGGTGGTCCACTCGGGAAACGCCTCCGGCCGGAAAAGGCCGTGTAAATATCATCACCCGCCGGTCCCTGAGATGATCGGCGGGTGATTCCCCGATTTCAGATTGCTCGAATGTTGTACGGTTGATCTGGGTTTCCGGTGACTACGCAACCTGGACCACACTCTTCTCCAGGTTGGCCAGGCAGTCTTCCCACCCATCGGTGTGCTGTTGCCGGGCATCGGCATCCGGGAACAGATCGTGAGTGAGCGAGAGTTTGGTGCCTTCCTCCACCGGTGTGAATTCTACGGTCACGACTGTCTCCTGCACCTGAGTGGTATTCCAGGTGAAGATGATTTTCCGGTTCGGGATGATCTCCCGGTATTCCCCGGTCATGGTATACACCTCTCCGTCTGGTGTGTGCATATCCAGGTGATAGGTTCCGCCGACTTCAAAGGTGTTTTCAACATCCACCGATCCTCCTGCCGGGAATGGAAAAAGCCATTTCTCCATCACGGCCGGATCGGACCAGGCCTGGAATAACTGGGGCGTATCTATGGAAAACACCCGTGAGATCACGAGTGGCTGTGTCTTTTGTGTGGTCATGAGGGTTTCTCCTGTGTGTTTGTGTCATCCAGATAGTGTTCCAGGGAATCGAGCTGGCTTTCCCAGAATTGTTCATATTCCCGGATGAGCTTGGCGATTGCTTCCATCGGTTGGTAATTCAGGTGGCACCAGTAGGTGCGACCATCTTGTTCTTTAATAATCAAGCGTGCGCATTCCAGCACTTTCAAATGTTTGGAGACCGCGGCCAGTGACATGTCAAACGGCTCAGCGAGCTCCGTAACCGTGCATGGTTTCCTGCCCACCTGTTTCAGGAGCGCCCGCCGGGTCGGATCGGCCAGGGCGTGGAGGACAGCATCTAATTGTTCGTCTATATATTTAACCATATAGCTAAATATAATGCTTAAATACAAATAGTCAACCGATAAGTTAAATATTTGGCAAATATTTCGGGCCGAACTCTGTTGGTATCATTTTACCAGTGACCAGACGCTATCCAATCCCAGGGATCCACTATTCTAAGATGAGTCAATTACTCCAAAATACCTTGCCACCCGGGGAATCAATATCTATACTTTATACATTGGTGAGGAAATACTGGATTGAACGAGAGGTACATAGGGTGGACCTGCATGGCTTTACCGAATCAACCGTGCTGTTTGTGGCGAAGGAGTCATTGGAAGATATTGAGAAAAAGAAAGATGATCTGATTGAACGGGACTTTGATTTTCGCCTGGTAGATTTGGTTCATCACAACATGGCCCGTGTGAGGTCGCTGCCGGTCACGGAGGCACCGGTAATTCTCGATCCGGAGCCTCATCGTTTGGATGACGTGCTGGATGCGGCCGATGAGTGGGCTCACCATCTGGAAACCCGACTCCTGCTCGCTTATAATTTTGATATCGTACAGCAAGACGACGATGAAGAGACCGAAATGGAATTTCCCGGATTTCCTCACGAACCAGTCAGAGCAGCCGTCGGCGATCGACACAAGTGGCTGAATCTCTGGGACACCCTGCTGGGATTTTCAATCAGGTATCAGTTACAAATCTTGAAATATGCCCAGACAGTTGAGACCGTGGCAGAGGGTGTTATACTTAAGGAACTCCTGCAAACGTCCCTGCCCATCGAAGACTGGCTGGACTATCGTAAACGGCATCCTCCGAATTCAGTCCGGCTTCGTCAGGTACTGGAGTTATTTGATGCCATCAATACCATGAATCGGGTTGCACGACAAAGTGAGGAGCACCGGCGGGTCTTTTTCAGATACCCCTGGATAGAGATTAGTGCTTCTTTCTGGCGGTATCGTGTGCTGAACTAAGTACCGTTCTCCGATTTCTTGCCTATTGATTCTTCCTCCGGAGATGGTCAGCCGAATACGAACATATCTGTAAATCCGGCGAGCTGTGTGTTGTCATCCGAACGATCCAGAGAAACATGGGTACTGGATCGGACTGACCATCGCATCAATGCCACACCGGACGGGTTAACTAAGTGGAAATCACCGATACCGGGGATGGCCGGCGGGTATCACTCAAGTCTGATACCTCCACCTGTATGTATTTCCCGGACGCGACTGATGATATTATATCTTGGGAAGGAACTTGACATAAGGATAAATGGTAGTAAAGGTACAACGAACAACAGGAGGAAGCGATGAAGTTCTCTTTACTTCTGGCACTTACATTGATGGTCCCTTCCCTAAACGCACAGCATTCGCCACAAGAAGACACTCCTCTGCCAGGTGCCGGCTCGCAGCCGGAACTACCGGCGCAATCCGGACAGTTCACCCCTCGCGATTATCCCTCTGATCTGCGCGGGAGTGTGGATGTCTATCAAATAATCGACTCGGTGCGAACCACACTCGAGGCCTATCTTTGGCAAGTCCACCTTCCGGACAGACCAATTCCTTCAGAGTCTGTCACTCGGGTGGTTGAAGACATTGTCACTGTACTGAACAGGATTTCGGCGTATATCGCCAGAGAAACGCAACTCCGGAATATGTTGCCTGCTGATCTCCGAATGGTCCGTGATTCTGGGAACACTCCCGTAGATTTTGGCGTGCATTCACTGGACACCTGGCTGCAAAGACAGGGGTGTGTACACAAGGTTTCCCTGCCTGAACGTTCGGTCTGGCAGCCCCGGCTGAATGTCGTGCTCACCACTGCTCCCCTGCAGATTCCCGTGGAAGTTGGGCTGGCGGTGAGCAACGGCGAAATATACTTTCCCAATTTATCCCTGTTTGTCGATGTCCAGTCAAATGTCCGTTTATTGCCAATGAAATAGGGTTACCGGGAAGAGGATTTTCGCTGACCGGGAGTATTATCAGAATCTCTGCACGTCTGTATTTCGGAACATTGCAATTCTTACCAGGAAGATCCCTACATCCGGTATCCTTCAGAAGGGTAAGCCGGAACGGCTAATTCACCTGCTCCCTCAGTATATCCTGGCATTTTCACTCCGTTCATTACCGCGGGTGACACTGCCATTGACATTATGCAGGCGAACACCTCCGCTGCCGTCATCGATAATTTGTACGTCACCACCAACATCACTAATACGGATGTCCCCGGATCCATCATCCACCCGGACAGTCCCGGTCACTTGTGAGATACGAAGGGTACCGGATCCGTCGTGCACGCGAATATCACCGTGCACGACGTTAATCTCGATTCTGCCTGAGCCATCGTCAATTTCTGTATTCCCACCGATGTTTGTGAGTGTGAGCTCGCCGGACCCGTCATGAATGCGAACATATCCCCGGATATCTTCGACTTCAATTTCCCCTGAGCCATCATCAATACCGAGATTCCCGTCAATGTTTCTGATTGCGATTTCTCCGGATCCATCCTCCATCATCAGATGTATATTTTTGGGAACCTCCACCGTGAGATTCACCCGCACGCTGTAATCACGGCCGAAAATCCCTGACCGTCTTTCATGCTCGCTGGTTAATACAGCCTTGTTACCCTGTCGGTTAAGCGTCAGACGGAGATCGTTCTGAATGATATTTTTTGCCCTGGACTTTGAAACACGGTCAATTATGATTTCCGCATTGACCCGTATTTCCTGCAGATTGTCATGACCGGTCACCCGCAGATATCCGGCACCGCAATAAATTTCCAGCTCACTCACTTCCGCCGCGGATAGGGTGAGAGAACGTGTCTCTTCATAACCAAAAGCAGTGGCGGAAAAGCAAAATAATAGAACGCCAATGAGTAAAGTATGTAATCTCATCTGTGACTCCTTGATATTGGAATGAATTATAATCCTCCAATTGAACAAATGATCAATTATTGTGCCACAGAGAGTTAACAAAATGCTGAATTCACGGCATGGATACTCCAAGTCAGCATGAGAATAGCAGGTCCAAAGGATGCAGAGCCAAGTCTTGTGTCGTAGGGTGATCCGGAACCCGCTGACGGGATATATCATTATGATATGGAATTTATATGGTTTTGATATATTGGTGAGGTCAATACAATGCACGATCAATTGTTCGGAAGTTCGATATGTCGGAATAATAAATCAGGACTCTCTTTGCGTTTTTGCCTGGCGTTCCATGAAGACATTCTCTACCAGATGCTTGAATTGTTTCGTACCGCCATGATGTGCAATAACTCCGAGGATATCCTCCCGGGTGGTTATAATTCCGGCGATAATATCAACGCCGTACTCAAATAACACTTCACTGATTGGTGTGGTCGGGCCGATAACCAGAGTATAACCCTGACTGAGCTCCAGCAAATGTTCAAGGGTACCGTTTGCAAAGGCGCTGCCGGAGATCACAATCAGATCACACGTGGGTATGATATCCTCCTGCTGGTCTGGAGGGAGGCAGCCCTCGATATCACGGAGGTCAAAGACAAACAGGTTTTCCTTTCTGACGCTGCGGCGGAGAGTTTCCACGAAGGGGAAATACCCAACCACACTAATCCGTTGATAATTCTCCGCAATGGCAAGAATATGGGAAAAGACTTCAATGCGCTGATAATGCTGCGGTCTGAGCTGGGCATTAATGGCCGCTGCACCAATCGCCTTCTCGGTGAGATTATTAGAGCGGATCAGTGTTGTAAGTCGTCGGCTGGTATACTCAGCGGTCACAATCGGGCCGTTCCAACGAAAATGGCGATGGGCAACTCCTATTCTGTCCGCTACTTTCACAGCCACGGTGCGGGAGCCTGCGGTGACAATGTCAGCTCGCTCGTCCGGGATCTGCTGCAGAATGTCAGTAATTATTCCCATGAGATGTCAATCCAGTTGATGAATAGAGCCGGAGATCTTTGATACGACGCTCCCGTTGTGTGTGGGGGCCATTCCGGTCAGAATTAATTTTTTCAGATGATCCGCTACTTCTGGTCTCACTGAAACAAACAGATACCCGGTATAGTGTTCGAGCAGATACATTAATGCAGGATAATATCCCCTTCCGTGCAGTTCCAGGGGACCAAATTCATCCAGAAGAATCACTTCACAGTCGATGCTTTTCACAAGGATGTCGATAGTCCATTCCAGTGTGGAGCACAACAGATAGTAGGCGCCGACTTTTACCGATGGCGAGGCAGGTTCGTGCAGAGATGCCAGGGTTCTTCGCGCACCAGTGATAATATCCTGGATAATATACTCCTGCTTTTTCTGGTATCTCCACTGCCCTCTGCTCACAATTCCCCCAATTCGGAGATCCCGGGCCCGTCCCCGATCGATGATTGTCTCCAGATAGGTCGTCTTGCCGCTATTTTTTGGTCCCACCACTAATACAGTTTGGGGCGCACATTTTGACGGTTTCATAACTTTACCTGTACTCCACTGCGTATTTCCCTGCCCGAAAGCGGCACACCATATTCGCTCAGAAAATTTCCATCCAGCACATTATCTGCCTTCATGTACCACTCCAGTGCTTTAAATAATTGATACCGGAAAAAAACGTCCACCTTGAATATATCCGGCAGCCGTTCCCACTGGCCGGAATCCGGGTTCTGGTAAAATTGGCCGGAGGTGAACTGCATCTCTATGCCCCCCTCCAGCTGTTGTGAAAGGAAGATCCGGAGGAATGATCGAATGTTGTGCGAGGGCCGATATTCCAGATGTTGTGAGGTT
>DATFLS010000211.1:0-6352 GCA_035267465.1 bacterium | reverse complement strand
CGGCCGGTAAAAGGTCTGGCGCCTGAGGGGCGGAATCCGGAGCAGCCGGCCTGCTGATCGGGTCACTGACGAAGGGAGGGGGACCGGCGACTGAGAGAATTTCACGGTCATTATGCTTATTGAACTCCGGCAGCTTTCTGCGCCTGCTCATCAGAAATTACGATGAGAAGTGCATTGCCGACTGGTCGTTCCCCCCCGGGAACGGAAGGAGTATTCATCACCTCCCCATTGATCACCATGGTTGTACTTCCGCCGCCGTCCAGGTTCAGCGCATTCCAGACCCGGAATCGATGCTTTAAAAATGACGCCAGCTCTGCCAGGGTCATTCCCTGGCTTTCTGCGGACCGGCCATCCACGGTGACAAGATAAATTCGGGAGGTATCTCTGGTGAAACCAAGGGCTGTCCTGGGATGCCGGTTGAATGAGTGATTTGCGGACTGCTCATGCTGCAGATCGTCTGATAAAAGATTCACACCATTCTGCAGAATTCGGGGTCCGCCCCCGATAGCCTGGGTAATGGTACCGTAATCCGGGAGAATTCGGAGTAACATCGCCAGTGTATCCCCCACCTCCACAGCATGCTGCAGGAATGTTGCACCGGCGCCATGCCCGGATAATACGGCGTGTCCTGCCGGAATAGGCATATCACCTGCGTTTGATTGCTTCTGCCGGACAATACAATATACAGTATCATTCACCTGCCACTCGTTCAGCGGAGTCAATGCGACTTCAGTGCCCCAGGCATTTGTCTGGCTCGAACCGCCCCGGTATCGATTATACAGGACCAATTCGTTCGATGCCCGCGCTCGATTGTATCCGGCAATTTTTCGGACTTTGCCCGCTCCGGCATCCACCAGTCCCTCAAACCGGAATATATCGATGATGACCGAATCCGCCTGTGTCAACGCAAAGGCCGCCCGATTGATCGGTTCAGTAGCAAGTTCGGAATCCTGAACATGTATATTCGTGGGAAATCCCGAGCGTTCCATGTAAAAATAATCCCCATTGATCCCACCAATAACCTGTTGGCGGTCCTGCTCATATCGCGTAATCATCTGTGAGACTGTTTCCGTCCTGCTGTTCCGCTGGCTCTCTTTCGCCATGACAGCTTTCAGCGTGACCCGCTCATTGGGCCAGGTGATCTCCAGACAATTGAGTATCAGGGGGGGTGAGTCGATAGTGATACGATGATGTTTGACGCCGGGCCCAACCGATATGGTCACCCGGGTGGTGTCTGCCTGCATCTGGTGTCCCCAGAGAAGAAGAACACCGATGAGCACCATCAGGTGGAAGGCATTCCTGTTATACCGGCTTTTCAATCTCATCTTTGTAACTCCGACCTTGGAGTACTTACAACTTAACATAAATCATACCGGATGAGGAACTATATTTATCGGCGGTTCATTTCAAGCCTGGAATGTCCGTCATAGATCATATCAGTACACTTATATACATATTTATGCAAATTATATGGTTATCAAATCGTGGCTTTGATATATATCGACTGAATTGTAATTTTTATCAGCCATGAGATCCTTGTTTCCTGTAGACGAACAGCCGTTACTCCGGCTGGAATATCCGGACGAGGAAAGTTTGGGCCGCAAGACGAAACATCCCCACGGATGGTCCCGGGAAATCACCATGCTGCACGAGGTAGGCGAGATCCTCCACCCGGATCAGCTTGCGCTCTCTCCTCTCTACTTTGAGATCGGATGCGGGCACGGAGAATTCATAGAGCGCCAGGCGAAGCAGAATCCCCGGGGATACTATATCGGTGTGGAGAACGTGCCCTACTACGCCGTGTCTGCTGCAAAGCGGGTTCAACGAGCTGGGCTGAGTAACGTGCTCATTCTCAACCAGAACGCCAATGAGCTCCTGGAACTGGTGTTTCCAGAAGAATCGCTGGATGGCATATTCATTCTGTATCCCGATCCCTGGCCGAAAAGGCGGCACCGCAAGCGGAGGCTCATCCGGGAAGCGACCTACCCCATTTACAATCG
Source organism: bacterium (assembly GCA_035267465.1). Classification (GTDB taxonomy): domain Bacteria; phylum Fidelibacterota; class JAANXI01; order JAANXI01; family JAANXI01; genus DATFLS01. Next base: position 4,352 of record DATFLS010000211.1, on the reverse strand, counting down.
TGTGCTAAAACCCGGCGGGCAAATCAACGTCTGGACCGACGCGAGCAAATGGGTCGACCTCTCCTATCCTTATCTGGAGAAACTGCCCGGTACGCTCCGGAAGACCGAAGTTAGCAACCAAATTGACACCCCGAGAACGCTCTTCGAGAGGAAAGCTGCTTCCAATCACAGCGCAGTGTACTATATTGAATACACGAAAGAGTAAGCGTTTCTCGGCGTGGTTTATACGAGCGTGTCCGTTCAGGCTCTGCGGATTCTGATGGTAAAAGCCTGCCGGGGGTTTTCAACGGTCATCTGCTGAATATCAGCACTGGAAATGCCCGCCGACTTCAACGCCGGAATAAAGTCGGTGAATATGGTATCGTGAGGACGATACGTGCCGCCGTCAGGCTCACCCACATGATACCAGCCGGCATCCTGTGAAAGCAGCACCTTGTGGATGTAGCCGGCTTCTTTCATGGCTTGCACCCGTTTCACATACGCCTCGATCCTATCCGGGTGAATGCCGTCGAACTCCACCCATATTCCCGCTTTTGCCGCCCGCACATGCAATGCCGGATCTTCCTCGTTCTGCGCATGCACCCAGATGAGCGCTCTGCCATCCACGTCTTCCCGTTCCAGAACCTCCATTTCGCCGACTATCGCACTGTCTCCGCCGGTATGACAGGCAATGGTTAATCCTGTTGCAAGATGGGTGCGCGCTGCCGCTGTCACAAGTTTTTCATCTATGGAAGACAAAGGACCGGAATCCACGCCGGTTTTAATGAATCCCGGATAGATATCTGAGCCCTCGATACCATCTTCCCCTTCCCGAATCCATCGGTCCGCCAGCTGATCGGGCGATTCGTCAAAGGCGTGTGCAGGAACAAACTTGTCATCAGCGGCGCCATAATAGCCCGTGTTGGTGAGGATTTGCAGTTCGGTAATGGTTGAAAGCCTCCGAAGGAGCATCGGATCTCTGCCAATATAGGCCGGCGTACACTCCACCAGAGTATCACAGCCTAATCTGCGCACGCGCTCCAGGTACGGCACTACTTTCCGGATGACTTCCTGTCTGTCATATCGGTCCCGGCTGACTTTATTCGCACCGATAAAATCTACCAGTACGTGCTCATGGGGCAGTGCCATTCCGAACTCTCGCGGTTCGAGTAAGCCCTGTACGGACATAATTTTCCCGGTTCGTTCAACTTCGGCTGCGGACTGACATGCCCGGATTTCGAGGAGGGCGACTCCAGCGAATACACCGCCCGCACCTTGAGTCACTTTTTTCAGAAACTCACGCCGCGATCCCATGGGTAATAATCCTTTCCTGACTGGCATGACTCATTAACCGGATAAAGAATAGCACATCCCAAGGGGATCCCCTCGGGACGGATGAACACAGAAACATCGGATTTCCACAGACAAAAACCCATAATAACGGAAATGCCATCCGACAATACTATTCACAAAGATATTCTTTTTGATTCATCTATCTTATTTAATACCCGTTTACTCATCATTCTCCCTACAAACACTAAGGGATGACTTCAATTAGCCGAAATAATCCGGCTCATTGCCCGGTTTCCACTTGATGTTGCATCCCACCGAGGGTTTCTGCTGCTGTGGAATCGGATTCCCGGCCAGCAGGCTCTCTGCGGCGCTGTCTAAATCCTCGCCTGTTACCGGGACATCCGTTTTCGGGCGGCTGTCGTCAAATTGCCCCCGATAGTACAGCCTATGGGCATCGTCGAACAGGAAGAAATCCGGGGTACAGGCTGCCTGATATTCCTGGGCCACTTCCTGGGACTTATCAAAGAGGTATGGGAAGGTGAAATCGTGTTTGTCCGCAAACTCCTTCATCTTGTCTGGTGCATCTTCCGGATACTGCTCGATATCGTTGGCGCTGATACCGACAACCGCAATCCCATTCTCCTGATACTCTCTCACTCGTTCTGATAATTTATCAATAATGTGCCGGACATACGGACAATGATTACACAGAAAAATAACCAGAACCGGCTGATCTTCATATTCATCGCTGCTGAGTAGTTTCCCGTCGTAATCCGGCAATTCAAACGCCGGCATCCTCGTCCCGATTTTTAACATCTGTGAAGGGATGGTAACCATAGAACACTCCTTTCATCTGCGATCTCAGGATACTGTTACATCTCTTATCGTGTGTAAAATGTAGAGAATTCACAGGAGATTTTCAGATAGTTTTCGCTGATATTAATCATCCTTGCGTATGCAAATATTCTCGTTTCAGGATAATCTTCACTACCGTCAGTCCTTCTGCATTTTTACATTTCATATTTATATACCACTCTGAACATTGAAAGAAGAGCAGTGCAACTGTTATGTTTTTGCCTGTTAGTTATCATCCGGGATATGTGATTCCGTTGCCTCCGCGCTATCGTTTTCCCATGGAAAAATTCGATATGGTGTATCAATTCTTGCAGACGAACGGGTATCCCGGGCAAGTTCGGTTTTTCCGACCGGATTTTCCCCCGGAGGAATGGTGTCGGGATGTCCACACTGAGAATTATCTCAAGCAGCTAAACGAGGGGACACTTGAGCCCAAAGCACTGCGAAGGATTGCCCTGCCCTGGAGCCCGGAATTAATCCGTCGCACCAAAATTGCCGTCGGCGGGAGCATTCTGACTGCCCGGCTTGCATTAAAATACGGCCTGGCCTGCAATACTGCAGGAGGCACCCATCACGCGTTTCCTGATTATGGCGCAGGTTACTGTGTGCTGAACGATCTATCTATCACAGCCAGGGTGGTTCAGGGAACAGAACGGGTTCACCGTGTCCTCATCATAGATCTGGATGTCCATCAAGGGGATGGGACTGCGGCGATATTTCAGTCCGATCCCTCGGTCTTCACCTTTTCCATGCATTGCAAAGAGAATTTTCCTTATCGTAAATAGCGCAGCGATCTGGATGTGGCTTTACCAGCAGGCACTCAGGATGAGCAATATCTTCAGCAGTTGCGAAATCACCTTCCGGATCTTCTGGAGCAAGTACATCCTGATCTTGCCCTTTACGATGCCGGTGTGGATCCGCACAAAGACGATCAACTGGGCAAATTATCCCTCACAGATGACGGGCTCCGGATCAGAGATAGTTATGTCCTGGAAGAATGCTTATCTCGGGGATATCCGGTGGCTTGTTACATCGGCGGCGGATATGGGGAACTACAACAGCTGGTGCGGCGACACACTATACTGCACCAGTGTGCAATTCGACAATACCGAAAGTTTCGGCTGTAAAATCGTCTCTGGGAACGAATGAGTATTTATACCAGACATTCAATGCACAGGTTTATAAATTAGCCGGAGAGAATATTTCTATGCCCATCCAACAGTATGATATTGTTGTCATCGGCGGAGGCATCGTTGGCCTTGCCACGGCAAAAGCACTCACCGAACGATTCAATCTCAACCTCAGAGTTTTGGAAGCGGAGGAGAAATTAGCAACCCACCAGACCGGGCACAACAGCGGGGTGATTCATTCCGGGTTATACTATACCCCCGGATCGCTGAAAGCCAGAACCTGTACCTCGGGCAGGGAAAAGCTATACGAATTTTGCCGACGGTATAGCATCCCTCACGAACGCTGTGGAAAAGTAGTGGTCGCGGCTTCGGAGGAGGAACTTCCCCGGCTGGATGAACTGGAGCGCCGCGGCCGGGCAAACGGATTACGGGGCATCTATCGGGTGGATGGAGAAGCCTTGAATCAATATGAACCGCATGTCTCAGGCATCGCCGGGCTGGTGGTTGAAGAAACCGGGATTGTGGATTTTGTCGCCGTGGCCGACCAGTTCGGCGAGGTAATTCGGGAAAACGGCGGCGAAATCAGCACCAATGCCCGGGTAATCGGGTGTGAGACAGAGAATACTTCAATCGTACTGGAAACAACGTCGGGCACGATTCACTGCAGGCATCTGGTTAACTGTGCCGGACTCTACTCGGATCGGGTGGCGAGGATGTGCGGGGCGGAGCCAGATGTGAAAATCGTCCCGTTCCGGGGAGAATATTACGAACTGATACCGCCGAAAAGATCACTGGTGAACTTCCTCATTTATCCGGTGCCTGATCCGAAATTTCCCTTTCTGGGCGTGCATTTTACCCGCTTGATCGATGGTAGTGTAGAAGCCGGACCCAATGCCGTACTGGCCTTTCAGCGGGAAGGCTACTCCAAATGGAGCTTCTCGCTGAAGGATTCGCTGGACACGTTGACCTATAAAGGCTTCTGGAAACTGGCAGGAAAGTTCTGGAAAACCGGCTTCGGCGAGATGTACCGGTCGTACTCGAAAAAGGCCTTCCTCCGGTCGTTGCAGAGATTAATACCCGAGATCCAGCCCGAGG
>DATFLS010000210.1:0-3490 GCA_035267465.1 bacterium | reverse complement strand
AGTCATCTGCTGGGCTGGACCGGGGCAGGCGTTTTTGTTGCGGCCATCTGGCTGCTCTGGCGATCTCATGCGGACCTGGGACGTAGTTTCTCACCGGGATTGGAAATACTGGACGACCATACGTTGGTGACGGAAGGAGTGTTCAGATACATAAGGCATCACATGTATGCGGCCCACGTTCTCTGGTCGGTTGCCCAGCTGCTTCTGCTGCAGAACTGGATCGCCGGACCGGCCATGCTGGTGGCGCAGATACCGCTCTACCTCTACCGGCTCCCGCGGGAAGAACACATGATGCTAATGCAATTCGGGGAAGACTATCGCCGGTACTTGCATCGCACCGGCCGGTTACTACCACGATTTAATACCGGCGAGAGTGACTGAACGGAGATGCCATACTCCTGCGTGATTTATCGTAAATGATGCGTAATTTGTCACATATCACGCGTTATCTGCCACATATTACGAGTTACTTATCGCATATCACGCGTTATCTGCCGCATATCACGCGTTATTTGCCGCATATCACGCGTTATCTGTCGCATGTCACGCGTTATCTGTCGCATGTCACGCGTTATCCGTCACATATGAAGCGTTATCCGCCGCATATGAAGCCTCAAATATCGCATTTTAAGCTTCAAATGCCGTATTGTAAGCTTCGAATGTCACCTTTGAACTGTTCAATCGGGCGAGCAATGCCCGTGGAAAACAGAGACGGATAGCCTGTCGAACTTGAAAATTTGCAGAGTGAACGATACTTCCCATGAGAGTGGAACGGCTGTCGTTACATGAAAAAGAAGATCGTGTCAGAATCACCAGGGATATTTTATGTATGGATTTCCAACCCGATAAAGGTGCTCACGAAAATAGACGTTTACTCTCTTGTGGCCACTCCGTTTCCGTGGACTAATTCCGTAATGGTTCCATACCGGAACCTTCAATTTTATACGAATCTTACCCGTAAAGGAGGTATCGGATGAAGACACTGCACAGGCTGGATAGGATTGCAGGGGGACTTTTATCAGGAACGTTGTTCCTGTTTCTCTTCATTGGAGCCGGTTTCGTACATGGGCAGGCGCCATCCGGGCCGGCGGCGTTCTACGCTGACCTGCAGCCGGACACATTTCTCACGGAATGGCTGGTGATCGGACCATTCCCGGTGAGCGAGGATACCGGCGCTGTCCCGGACGAAGCCATTCAGCAGCAAGCCTTTGGTTCCGATCCCCTGGTGAAGGAATTCATCGCAGTCAGTGTTGGACAGGCACATCAGGTTGACGGGCAGGAATACCGGTGGCAAGTGGTGACTGCGGATGCAGATGTGGTAGACCTTGATAAGGCCTTCGACGGGAAGGATTTCGTCTCTGCCTATGCCCGGGCGGATCTGGAACTGCCGGAAGCAACATCGGTACTCATGGCGCTCGGAAGCGATGATGGCGTGAAGGTCTGGCTGAACGGCGAGGTGGTGCATGAAAACTGGGTTGCCCGGCCGGTGAACAAAGACGAGGATCTCTTTCCCATGGATTTCCGGAAGGGGAGGAATACCATTTTAATCAAAGTGCAGGACAGAGAATTGGATTGGGGATTCTGTCTGCGGCCCATTGGTCCGGATCTGCTGCGGGAACGATTCGTACAGGCTGCCGGTGCCGGTGATCTGGATCTGGCCAATTTATTGTTAGCGCATGGCGTGGATATCAACGCAACCGTCAACCCGGGACTTACTGCCCTGCACTCTGCCAGAATCCATGGCCGGGATGATATGGTGACCCTGCTGCAGGAACGGGGCGCGGATGCTGCCATTCCGATGCCTGCAGCCGAAACGCTGGCAGATGTGATGATGCGGAAGGCGATTTCAGATGAGGTACCCGGGGCAGCCGTTCTGATCGCCCGCGATTCGAAGATCCTCTACCGGAAAGGATTCGGTCTGGCAGATGTGGGTAATTGTGTGCCGGTTACTCCGGAAACAAAATTCCGTATCGGATCCGTGACCAAGCAGTTCACGGCGGCGGCTATTCTGAAGCTGCAGGAAGCAGGGCTGCTGAATGTTCAGGATCCTATTGCAAAGTACCTGCCCGAATATCCCCGGGGTGATGAGGTGACCATCCATCATCTGCTGACCCATACCTCCGGGATCCACAGTTTTACCGAGAAACCGAACTTCATGGAAACCGTCACCGTTGAAAGAACCTCCGAAGAAATGGTTGATTGGTTCAAAGCTGATTCATTCGATTTCAATCCCGGTGAACAGTGGCATTATAATAACTCCGGGTACTTCCTGCTGGGATATATTATCGAAAATATTTCCGGGAAATCTTATGGGGAGTATTTGAAGGAAGCCTTGTTTGATCCGCTGGGTATGCATGATACAGGCGTGCATAATTCCCACGATATCCTCGAAAATGAGGCTTACGGATATTCCTATATCGACGGGACGTTTCAAAAGGCCCTGGACTGGGATATGTCCCAGGCAGGTGGTGCCGGGGCATTGTACTCCACGGTGCTCGATCTTTATCGATGGAATGAAGCAGTTTTCGGGGGTGAGGTGCTTACCGAAGAGAGTTTGCAGGCAGCCTTTACCCCGGTGACCCTCAACGACGGAACCGTGCCGCGGGATCTAGGGGCCGGCTATGGCTACGGATGGATCATTTCGGAATTCCGGGGGCAACAGGAGATTAACCACAGCGGCGGATTGCAGGGATTCGTGTCGTATCTGACTCGATTGCCCGGGATCAATGCCACCGTTACTGTGCTCCATAATTGCATTCCGGCCCGGGATATCAGTCCCGATGCGGCTGCCCATGAACTTACGGAAATCTTCTTCTGGGAGGACCTGGCACAGCAGGCTTCTGTTGCAGTGGCCGATAGTATCGATGTATCCGAATACGATGATTATGCGGGACAGTATGAATATCCCATGGGCGCAATTATGCAGATTGCTCGAGAGGGAGAGCGGTTGTATGCTCAGCTGGGAGGACAGTCCAGATACCAGATTTTTCCATACGCCCGGGACGAGTTTTTCTGGAAGGTAACGGATGCCCGGATAAGCTTCGTCCGCAATGAAGCTGGTGAAGTGGTGGCAGCAATCCACCGACAGGGTGGGGGTGAATTCAGGGCCCCGAGAGTAGAAGAGGAAATTCCAGCAGAGATTGACTTCGCTGTTTATAGCGATCTGACCGGAGAATACGAGATCTCTCCGGCAGTGGTTATTACAGTCACCACCGATGGTGCGCATCTGTTTGCGCAGGCGACGAACCAGGCCAAAATCGAAATTTTTCCCCGTTCGGAATCCGAATACTTTTATAAAATTATCCGGGCAGAGATCACTTTTATTCGTGGGGCCGATGGCAGGGTGACCGAGCTGGTCCTGAATCAGGCAGGCGCCAAGCACAGGGCAAAGAAAATCCGGTGATGGTTCACTGAGTGGAGCCTGTAGAAATATGTGATTGATATCACATTTTCTATTGTGATTCGGGTGGAACGAACAATTACTATTGAC
>DATFLS010000209.1:0-2203 GCA_035267465.1 bacterium | reverse complement strand
CTTCACCACCGCTGTATTACGCGCCAAAAAGATAGTCCGGAGAGATATGTTAAGAGGACATTGTACTTCGCGGCGCTGAATTGATCCTGTGGAAGCCATACACCATGGACCGTCTCACAGTGCTCGGACAACTGCACCTCTTTCCGTTATCTCTTCGGACTCATACCCGAACCTGTATCACTCCTTTGTTAGTGAAGTCACTGTTCTATTATGCACTTCTATATTGTTTGGGAATCGTCTATAGAATGATGTATGCAGCGTACATTCAGGGGATCTGATGGCGGGCAGGAAGTCAGATACCCTGGAATCTGGTGGGTTGTTCTGGAATAACTGTATGCTGGAAACTTGAAATACTTCATTATCTGGTGTTCTTCGCTGTCAATCCAAATCAATAGCTGTTTGCAGAGTTAAGTAATCTGGATTTATCATTATAGGCATCAGTGCGTTCTCAGTTATCATCCGAGACCCTGATTGACGTCCGAACCTCACACCTTATTGTTTGGATAGTTCACCAATCGTTATAGTTTAGTAAGCAGAAAGGATAACTTCTACCACTAATCCCAATTGGTTGTTTTCTCTGTAGATTCGGGTGTGCGACGGATGGGATGTCCACCGAGGATGTTCGAGAAAAACGCTTAGCCCCAGGCGATGGTTGCTCTGGTGGATCGGAATTCAGGCATTTTGGACCGAATCATACTCATCCAGTCCCGGAGGGATCACACCGGTACCGGGCATACCTGAAGAACCAGGCTCATGCTGTACGATGCACGGGCTGTGCGATCAGTGATCTCTGTCGCAGGTTCTCCCTTGTTTACCCTGGACGTAACCTTCAAAAATAAACAACCTGAACAGTCGGGCGATTGCGCCTATTTCCGTCTGGGAGGACGCCCGCGCCGAAACCGGGCTTCCGATTCCTGCAGAATGTGATACGTCTTGGGCTGGGTGGACCGAAGCAAGTATGTTAACGTATAGCCGTACCGTCGGCAGAGTTCGGACATTTCGGTAAAAGAAGAGTCTTTATTTAGGTGAGTGATCGTTCGGCTTCGGCTGTGGAACACCCGCACTGTCTGTTCGTGGACACTGACGACAAACTGGCCCAAGGAAAACTCCCCGCTCGCAATCAAACTGTTCCACAGTGCTTTCTCGAATGTTGAAGCATTCATGGGACATCAAATCCTTTCGGGTCCGTTCGGTATGGTTATCAGGGCATAGCTTACCCTTCGACCTCAGCGGTAAATTCGATATTCCGTAGCAGAGGTTCGATTTCAGGAAGGTGGAAGGAAGAGATCCGGACGTTGAGCGTGGTTCCGCATCTCAGATGATTGAACAGAAAAAACGCCAGACGAGCATCTTCAAAGTGCGGTTGGTATCCCACAAAAACGACGTCCGGATCATCAAGAAAATCCGACTGCGAATCCCAGAGATTGCCGCACTTCGTACAGATCTTGAAGGGGAGGGTATCATCCATGATTTTTCCCCCTTTGCATCTATTTGTAACACGATGTAAATAGGTGCAAAAATAGAACCATTCCGGTAATTTATAGCATATGAGCTCATATTTGTGTCATTTCAGGAAAATATTTCCGGGTGCGGAATTTTTTTCCTGGTAAATTTTTTCAATGAGCCAGAGAAAAATGTAGAATATTTAACTATATACTGGATATTTTAAAATGATTTATGATTATTAAATGCACTCAGTAAAGAGCGACCTTCCCCACTCCCGACAAGTCCTCCCGACCGGAATCCCGCCGCCGTCCAGATGGGATGGAGCGCCGACAGGTCGGGATCGCTCGGAATGACACTCCGTGATGGGAACAGTGGAGTTCCACCGAATAGGGTACACCCTTACATACTGTACTGGGTTATCTTAATACCTAAATTGAGCGATTCTTTTTAAAAAAGCCATGTTTCTTTCTGATTTGAACCAATCAGGCATCTCCTCCACGCCATCGTTCGCCGGATCCGCGCATGAGCCATCGATACCAGGGATGTCCCCCAGGTGGCGGTCTGCGATCACCGCTCTGACGGAGCAACCAGACGGAGACCTCCCCCGGTGGCAAGACAGGCCACGTTCTGGACTGCTTGGTGCGTTACGCGAGCGCTGGAATGGGCGGCGGCTGCAGGACACGCTCCCACAGCGTGTCCAGGCCCAGGGCCTCATAGGCCGCCTGCGCGAATCGCAGAATGCGGTATCCGCTGGTGG
>DATFLS010000208.1:0-6479 GCA_035267465.1 bacterium | reverse complement strand
TACCGCGCCCTGGCCGAAGGCGTGGGAGGCGATAAATACCAGCAGGCTGATCAACACGATCAGGCCGCCGGTGGCGTCGAATTCCGTGCCCCAGGTATAGAAAGCCCAGGCGGTGGTTCCCAGGCTGAGGATGTACCCGATGGAGCCGATGATCATCAGCTTCCGGCGTCCCAGGTGATCGATGACCGCCATGGCAAGCATAGTCAGGATGAGATTGGTTCCGCCGACCGCCACCGCCTGCAGGAGGGCGGTTTGTCCTTCTGCCCCCGCCATCCTGAAGATATGGGGTGCATAGTACATGAGCGCATTAATTCCGGAGAGCTGGTTGAACATGGCAATGGCCACTGCCAGCAGGATGGGAGTCATGTATTTTTTCTGGAAGAACGGTTCTCTGAGCCGCTGCTCTTCGCGGGCCAGGGAGTGCTGGATCTTGGCAATATCCCGGTCTATGCTCCCGGTATCGGTCCCATAGGATGCCAGGACCTCTTTCGCTTCCGAGACCCGATCCATAGCCACCAGCCAGCGGGGAGAGTGCGGATTGTAAAACAGAAGCAGGAAAAAGGCAGCAGCCGGGATGGCTTCCACGCCGAACATCCAGCGCCACTCCACCTGCCCTAATCCCAGGCTGGCGATGAGGTAGTTGGAGAAGAACGCCACCAGGATGCCCAGAACGATATTGAACTGGGTCACGGCCACCAGGCGTCCGCGGACCTCGGCCGGGGAAATTTCGGCGATATACATCGGGGAAACCACCGAGGCGCCGCCCACCCCAAGACCGCCGATAAACCGGAAGATGAGAAATGAAATCCAGTTCCAGGCAAGGGCGCTCCCCACGGCAGAGACAAAATAGAGGAGGGCCAGCACAAACAACATATTCCGGCGCCCGAACCGGTCGGCCGGTGTCCCCACGCTGATGGCGCCGATGATAGTACCGATCAACGCGCTGGCCACGGTGAAGCCGAGCCAGAACGAGGAGAGGTCGAAGACTTTTTCCAGCCAGTTGGTGGTGCCGGAGATAACGGCCGTGTCAAATCCGAACAGCAGTCCGCCTAACGCAGCGATGATGGTGGCGGTGAGAAGTTTGCGATTCAATTGTACACTCCTTACCTGTTAGTGTTATCAGAGTTCAAATGCCATATCTATGAATGAGCAGTACCTGTAACTGATAATCGCATAGTGATGTTGGTTCCAACGAGACTAAATTTGAGGGAGTCTCTGTTGTGTGCGATGCACTTCTTTCCTCCATAGTGCATGCCTCGCTGATTTCCCGAATGACCAGTGCTTGTTTGCTGTAATTGATCGGTATTGACTGCAATAATAACTCTTTCTGACATACTTAAAAAGCACTTTCCTGGTGTTCTATGGGGAATACAGAATGAACAAATCAGCACCCTGGTGATTTGGCAGGCGATATGGTTCGAAAATGCGGTATGAATCCATTTATATAGCCCAGGGAACACATCTACACGAGAATTTTGCGGATAACGTGTTTTTCAATCCGAGAATCTTCCTGCGGGACCAAAATGGGGATTCCTCTCTGATCCCGAAACCTGGCAGCGGTCATCCACCTGCTGCAATTTATTATTGTATTCGCTGACACACATGCGTATCGTTTCAACTACCTGCGGGTACAGAACAGCACCACAAGGAGAAATATAGCAAGAGCGGGTTATTTGGCAGGATTGGTAAGTCTGTATGCTGCAGAACGATATCCAGATATCATAGATACATTCATATCATTCATCGTGATACAATCATCGAATGCAGAACGGAATTTGGCGGAATAAAGCGAGAATACTGGTGGATGCTACATGTCTGATATCCACTTTAATATTTTAGCGGAGCAGCGTTATGGAACAGGAGTATGAAAGTCTCCGTCAGGAAATCCGCGCGTGGCAGAACCGGCGGTTTACAACATTAGCCGCAAGTATCACCATCGTTTCCGGTATCTTAGGCCTTGACGTTGTTCAGGAGAGCACTTTTTCAGGGAGTTGGCCCATACTGACATCGCTTCTCTGGTTTTTTCTGGGATCAACAATCGCATTAATATGGTATGCGGGAAGAGCAAACGCAAAGATTGCTGCTTATCTGATCGTGTTCCATGAAAAGAATGCCGGCGGGTGGGAATCACGGCTGACCGAGCTGAAAGCATCGGGTCTGGATTGGTTCAGCCTCAATCGAATGGTCTTCCTGATCTTTGTGAGTTTAGGGATTCTCTCATTCGTGATCCCCTGGTCTGTGCGTGGTTTACAGGAAATCCCGAACTGGCATACACTCTTGTTACTTATTACCGGGATATGGTTTTGCTTTGGTTTGATGCTGTTGATGTGGGGATATTCCAGGGAAAAATACATAGACAAATGGATAGATGTCGCAACTCAATCGTCTCCTCAGTAAATCCAGCCTGCAGAGAAGGCGGCAATCTAATTTATAGGTCTTCAGTCGCAAGCAAGAATCTGGTATGTCGTGATTGGGGAAGCGAAGTATGCGCTCTGAGAAAATTGGGTGAATCATTCATGCTCATTGCGGTAGTCTTCGGTATCGCGGAAATAGCCGCTTACTTCGCCTCGAATCCGGCCTTCGAGATGCTTTCTCTGAGCAACCAGTATGCGTCGGCCACAACAGAAGCTCAGAGAACGATGTTCCTGACGGCGGGTCATGTAATGCTTGAAACATACACGGGAACCGCCTTTGACATCTATTACGTACTCAACACGATTGTACTCTTAATTTTTTCGGACATCATGCTCCGCAGCAACCTGTTTAGTAATGCGACTGCATATCTTGGGTCTCTGGCAGGGATTCTGATGATTATACCATCTTCAGCCGGAACGCTGGGTCTGTATTTCTCGCTTGCGTCTCTGATACCCTGGGCGATATGGTTGGTATTGGTCGGACAAAGCCTTCTAAGGGTCGGCCGAATGCTTGAAAGTTAGTGGAATCTATGGTAAATATGGATACACAAATTCACCTGTCGCGATTTAAATGAATGGTGTGGGAGAAGTCTGCAAGGTGCGCTATGCAGTTTTTGATTTTGGTATCGATGCCAGCGATGAGCCGGTCCATTACGCCTCATTGCGATGAGTCGAAATTCATATGAGCGGTTTAACAGGCTCACAAACTCGGTTCAGCCATATGAACGTCAGCTTTAATTTGGAGTGAAAGACCAGATGGATTAATCAGTTCATTTTATGATGGGGAAAGGGGACCACATGAAACGCATACATAAGCTCGCAGCCGAAATTTTCAGATATAGCTATGATAATTATCTGAATCACCTGGGCATAAATGAACGATTTGACCGCCTGATGCCCAAAGATGTGAGGATTCTGACAACCGCAATGCAAGAGGAATGGTCCGTTAAAGAGGTCGCAGAAGCCCTGGATATTTCTGAAAACGACGCAATCACATTGCTGGAGAACACCCGGGGGGCTATTGAAGTTGTGGATGCCGAAAATCCGGCTGAATGTTTTCGTAATGCGGTGCGCCAGTGCATCCAATATGCCGTTAAGGATGGGCTGGACAGTCAGGAAAAAATTGAGCAGCTTGCCCGGCAAATCTGCTACAGAGCAGCTGATCTCGGAGTGCTGTTAGAGGAGAGGAGACATACGCTGCATCAGTATTCGCGTCACCTCCGACGCGACCCCGATGTTGAATACTATGAGGGGTATTTCAAGGAACCCTTTCAGGATGCTTCAAAGAATGAGTGACCTCCTGGATGCATAGTACTGCGGCCGGGAAGTGAACAAATCTGTCCCGTTCTGCTGATGAGCCTGCAAGATCAGTTTGCTGAGAAATATCCGGAGAGTATATGACACTCGACCTTCGTACTGCTAAATGGATGAATTCTCCCAGGGATTATGCAATTTCTGACAATGCAGTCAAACTCACGACGGAACCCCATACCGATCTCTGGCAGAGAACCTATTATGGCTTCCGCCGCGACAATGCGCCGGCGCTGCTTTTTGAAAGTCTGGACAACTTCACCTTCACCGTGAAAGCGTCTTTTACATACCACTCCCGGTATGACCAATGTGGCGTGATAATTCGCCTCGACAGCGAAAATTGGTTCAAAGCCGCCGTGGAATACGAGAATGACCGATTCTCCCGGCTGGGAAGTGTGGTCACCAATAGTGGCCATTCCGATTGGGCATCGACGGACATTGAGACGCCGAAAGAAATCCGGTATCGCCTTAATCGCCGCGGACCGGATTTCCTGATCGAATCATCCATAGATGGCGAAACATTTCATCAGATGAGAATATTCCACCTGCACAAATTAGGTGAAACCACAGCAGAAAAGGGACAGCAAAATCCACCGGCAAAACCCGAACACTCCATTCGATTTGGACTATATGCCTGCAGCCCGTTAAACTCATCGTTCACGGCCATCTTTGAAAAGATCGAATTTGAGGAATGCCAATGGCTGGCTCATGAATGACAGGAGCCGAAGAACACTTGCGAACCATCTGTGACCTCAGGGAAGGTACTTCGGAATTTCCCCGCCTGGAGAGGGACTCACCATAGCCAGCCATCAGATCTTCCACCTCTTCCCTGAGGTTGAATTCGGGTGGACGTGCTAACCTGAATGCTGTTCGGCGAAGTATCGCATCGCCTTGCTCAGAAACTCACCAAAACCAGGTTGTTCCACTCCATTGATGGCGGTGTATCGGTGATCCGCTTTGTGCTGACGAAGCGCTTCGACTGTGTCGAAATCCGGTGCATCGAGGATGGCTGCAATCTGTTTCAGGGGAAAGTCCAACTCCCGGTAAAAGAGGATTTGCTGCAGTCTGTGGAGCTCGGGTTCTCCATATAGCCGGTAGCCGGCCTCGGTGCGATGGGCCGGAGTGAGCAGATTTATTTCATCATAATGGTGGAGCGTTCGCACGCTGATCCCTGTTAGGTCAGCCAGCTGTTTGACGATATAACGTTTCATGGTTCCTGTCCTGCTTTTAAGGTGCAGAATAAATATAAGCCCTGACGTTACATGAGGGTCAAGAACTTTTTAAGAAAATATTCTCGTTCCGGTTTTTCCCATCAATTGATTGATGAATGATGCTCATCGTTTACCTATATATACGTAACCAATCCGTTCCATCCGGACATATTTATTGCACTACCAAGTGAATGTGGTCTACGCTTACATCACTCTCATTGTTTAGTCGTAATCATTCAAGTCAATTTCCGAACGAATTTTCGAAAGGGTACGAGTTTCATATTGCCGCGAAATCGTATTATATTTGGCAGCAACTAACATTATCCGAGCTCCCGTTCAATCAGGAGAAAAATAATGAAATTTAAAATCATCATCGGTGCGGCAGTAACCTGCCTGCTGGCAGTACACATTCAGGGACAAGATGTAAGGTCTCTTATCGAAGAGGCGCCCCGGGATCATTCGAGACTTTTTATACAAAAGGGGGGTGATGCCGAGCTCAGGGGGAAAATCGATGCGGACCCGCTGCTTCGCAAGGCTGCCAATCACGTCATCACCATTGCCGGTGCTTTGCACAATGTCGAGCCGGTGGAGTACAGGAAGATCGGAAGACGCCTGCTCGGCGTGTCGCGCACCTGTCTGAAGCGGGTGAATTATCTCGCGCTGGCATATCGGATCACCGGGGATGCGAAATATGCTGCGAGAGCGCAGGAGGAGATGCTGGCCGTTGCGAGGTTCGGCGATTGGAATCCCAGCCATTTCCTGGATGTTGCCGAAATGACTGCCGCTCTGGCGATAGGGTATGACTGGCTCTATGAAGCCCTCGATCAGGAGGCCCGCAAGGAAATCAAGCAGGCGATCATCGCAAAAGGGTTGCGAACATCTTTGGAAGGAGGCTGGTGGGTCACCACGGAAAATAACTGGAACCAGGTGTGCCATGGGGGACTCACGCTTGGGGCACTGAGTGTTCTGGAAGATGAGCCCGATCTGGCCGCCCGGATCATCGAGCGTGCGGTTGAGAATGTGCCCCGGGCGATGGAAGAATACGCCCCGGATGGCGCTTATCCGGAGGGTCCGGGCTACTGGAAATACGGCACCACCTATAACGTTCTCCTCATTTCGGCGCTGGAGTCCGTCCTGGGGACCGACTTCGGTTTAAGGGAATCCACGGGGTTCATGGAAAGTGCGGATTATTATCTCCACGTCACCGGACCGGCCGGGCTGTTTTTCAACTATTCGGATTCCGGCTCCCGGGGAGGAGTCAGCCCGGCCATGCACTGGTTCGCCGCCAGGCAGCAGAAGCCCTCCCTTCTCTGGCGCGAGCGGCAGGAGCTGGATTTGTTTCTGGCCGAGGAACACAATCCGGAAACCACGTCCAATCGTATGTTTCCGTTTTTACTGGTCTGGACCGACGCCCTCAATGACACGCTCATGCCGGAGGCACTCCACTGGAACGGCGGCGGCAGAACGCCTGTGGGGATTCACCGCAGCGGCTGGGAGACCCGGGATGAGATCTTTGTGGCAGTGAAAGGCGGCTCACCCGGCG
>DATFLS010000207.1:0-3477 GCA_035267465.1 bacterium | reverse complement strand
ACTTGATTGACGGAGTGTACCTGTACAACAGCAATTATAAGCTCCAGGGACTCCCCTTCTGGATTTCCGTTGCCGCGGCAGAGATGGCGGTGCTCGACCTCCTGGGACAGGTGACCGGAAAATCCGTCGGTGAGGTGTTGGGAGGGGTTGTCCGGAAACAAATCCCGGTGTATATGGCCACCAACAGCCGCGGATATTCCGCAGAGGAAACCATAGAACGCATGGTACAGATGGTGGAGGAAACAGACACGCAGGCTGTCAAATTCAAATTGGGCGCCCGGATGTACTACACCGCACAGACCATGGCCCGGGACAAAGCATTGATCCCCCTGGCGCGAAAGACCTTCGGAGAGCAGATGACAATCTACAGCGATGCCAACGGCTCCTTCGACGTGCCGGCCGCCGTGGATCTCGGCCGGGTGCTGGAGGAACACAACATCAGCTTCTTCGAAGAACCCTGTCCCTTTGATCATTACGAGGAAACCAAACAGATCGCCGATTTACTCCGGATTCGTGTCTCCGGCGGAGAGCAGGAGAGCAGTCTGCAGGCCTTTCGGTGGTTGATTCACCATAATGCCGTCCAGGTGGTTCAGCCGGATCTGCATTATTTCGGGGGCTTCATCCGGGCCACCCGGGTGGCGCGTATGGCCGAAGTTGCGAATCTGCCGGTGATCCTGCATATCTCCGGGAACGGACTGGGCTATCTCCAGATGATGCACTTTGCGTCGTCGACTCCCACTATCGGTGAATACCAGGAATATAAAGGGCCGAACAGGGATCTCCCCTTCAACTGCGCCTCGTCCGATTTGCAGGTGAGGGATAGCCATATCAGGGTTCCCTCGGGACCCGGTTTCGGGATTACCATCGATCCTCAGTTTATCGAGAACGGGACCGTTATCCGGGGATAAATCACGAATGACGTCAGGCCCGGAAATGATGGTTGCAATCTCCGTCTCCTCTTAGTCGCCTGAATTCAGTGGCTCAATAGAATCCTGAAAAGGATACGGAGAATACCTCCCCTTACCATCATCATGAACCGGATTTTGCTCCGACGAGTGTCTCTGATATTATACTCCGCTTTTACTGACTATTGGTAAATCATAGTCTCAATCTGAGGTACAACTGGCGGCCGACCAGTCATCCCGATGCCCGAGTCTATCAAGAATCCGTTTCCATGTGGATCTCAATGAAGTAAATTTGTTCATACGCGATTCAATATCATGGATATCATAATTCTTGTTATAATCATTATTGGCGCGATGGTTCTGTTTATTTCCGAGTGGCTCCCTATTGATCTGGTGGCCGGTCTCATCGTTGCCAGCCTTTTGCTGACCAACATCCTCTCCCTGGATCAAGCCCTCGCCGGAGTCAGCAACCCGGCCACCGTGACCATAGGTGCCATGTTCGTATTGAGTTATGCATTGTCGAAAACCGGTGTGATTAATTATCTGGGTAACTGGATTATTCATTATACCAGAGGCCGGATCTCATGGCTGTTTGCGATTTTTTTGACCACCGTGGCGGTCATTTCGTCATTTATCAATAACACAGCTGCCGTGGCGATTTTTCTTCCGCTGGGACTCCAGTTCGCCAATGAATTCCAGTTCAGTCCGTCCAAAATACTGATCCCGCTCTCCTATGCGGCTATCGTCGGCGGCACCATGACCTTGATCGGCACCTCTACGAATATCATTGTCGCTACCATTGCCGTAGAACATAATCTTCCCCGGATCGGGATGTTCGAATTCACCAAACTGGGCATTATTCTGCTGGTGGTCGGGTTAGTTTACCTGATACTTTTCGCCAGAAAATACCTCCCCGAACGAACCAGCACCTTCAGTTTGACTCAGAAATATCATCTCTCTCAATATCTCACTGAAGTGCAGGTCACCGAAGATTCTCCGCTGGTAAACAAAACCCCGCTGGATCGCCGCCTGGGATCCACTTATGAGATAAACATTCTGGGAATCATTCGCGGGGACCGGAAAATCCTGGCAGATATTCGCATCACCACGCTGCAGCCAGGTGATATTCTCCTGGTTCGAGGCCAGTTTGACCGCATCCTGCGTATGAAAGAACGGGAGAAACTCCTGTTTATTACCGATCGAAATGTGGACGATGAAGACTTGGCTCTGGGCGATACAACGCTTACTGAAGTGATCGTGGCCCCCCATAATAAGTACATCGGCCAGACGCTCAAGGAAATGAATTTCCGCAAGCGATATGGCTGTTTCGTACTGGCTATCAGGAAGCACGGCGAAACGCTCCGGGACAAAATCATCAATCTCCCGGTGAATGCAACGGATACGTTGCTGGTCTACGGCTCTAAACGCCGGATTGACACGCTCCGGGAAGATCAGAATTTCATCGTGTTGCAGGAGATCGATCTGAAACTCCTGCCCGGAAGAAAATGGATCATTGCCCTGGGAGTGATTCTGGGGGTGGTATTGCTGGCGGCGCTCAATATTCTGCCGATTATGGTCGCGGCTCTCCTGGGATGTCTGACGTTGGTACTCACCCGGGTCATCACCCTGCAGGAGGTGTACCAATCCATCGACTGGAGCATTATTTTCCTGCTGGCAGGCGTTATTCCGCTGGGCAATGCCATGGAAATCACCGGACTGGCGACCATGATCGGTGACGGTGTGGCGCACTTGTCAGGAGCACTCGGGCCAGTTGCCGTCCTGGGCGGAATCTATCTGGTCACCAGCCTGCTCACCGAAATCATGTCCAATAACTCGACGGCAATTCTCATGGCTCCCATCGCAATCGCTATAGCGGACGCCCTCGCTCTCAGTCCGTATCCTTTTTTAATGGCCATTGCTTTTGCAGCTTCTGCCTCGTTTCTTACACCGGTGGGCTATCAGACGAATGCCATGGTCTACGGTCCGGGCGGATATAAATACCGGGATTACACGGCCATCGGCTCTCCGCTGCAATTGATCTTCTGGATTATCGCCACGGCTCTGATTCCCATCATTTGGCCATTTTAATGCATTATAATCGGATAATACTCAACATCCTCAGCTCAGGGAAATCCGACATCTTTTGTATTTCCTGCTCCCATCCGGCGAGGTATATTAAAGCGACGATCAGGATAAATTTTCATCTGTGAGGCAGAGATATCACATGAGCGATTTACTCCTAATCTCATCTCTGCTATGAAAAATCACGGAGGTGCCCGTGGAATTACCCATCAGAATAAAATCCAGTTTTTTACTCATTATTCTTATTATGGCGGTCGGAAGCGGGATTATACTCTGGAATCAACACACCCTCCAGGACGCCTTCAATGCACTCCGATCCAGTTTCGAATTGGAGGAATATCTCCTGGAATGCCGGCGGCAGGAAAAGAATTATTTCTTACGCTTCTCTGAAGAATCTCTTCGCCTGCATCAGACAAACTACGATTCACTGGTCCATCTGACTTCAGACTTACTGGAAACTACCATTAATCCCGGTATTCACCAGCAGTTC
>DATFLS010000206.1:0-5872 GCA_035267465.1 bacterium | reverse complement strand
AGCAAGTTGTTCAGATCGTGGGCGACGCCCCCCGCTAATCGGCCTATGGATTGCATCTTCTGTGACTGCCGGTATTGTTCTTCCATTTGTTTCTGCCTGGTCACATCCCGATGGATCGCCAGAAATCCGATGGTCTGGCCTTCCTCGCTTAGAATCGGGTTGGTGGATGCCTGGACCGTAACCAGATCCCCCTGTTGCGTTCTATTTACGATTTCGCCATCCACGACCTGTTTCGACAGAATGGTTTGCCAGAATTGATTGTAAAATTCAGTCCCGTATAGCCCTGATTTCAGGATGCGGGGGGTGGAGCCGATTGCCTCCGACGCTTCATACCCGTAGACCTTTGAAAATGCCGGATTGACATAGTCGATGACCCCGTCGGAGTCCGTCATAAAAATTACTTCTCCGGATCGTTCGATGCCCAGTTTGAATTTGCGGAGCTGATTTTCGGCCCGCTTGCGTTCGGTGACATTGGCCAGCACCATCATTACCCCGGTCACTTCCCCGGAGGAACTCCGGACCGGAGCTGCTGAAATGCTCACATCGATAAGATGCCCGTCTTTTTTCATCCGCTGGACTTCCAGCTCGGTGATAGAATTTCCCTCCGCAATATGATCAAGCAAATCATCCAATTCTTCTTCATTTTCCTCCGACACCAGCGGGGTCTGTCGTCCCAGAATCTCCTCCCGTTTCCAACCGAATGTCTCTTCCGCTGCCGTATTCCAGATCGTTTGAACATTGCCGTCAAGGTCCATATCAAACATCGGCAGTGGTGAAGCCTCGATAAGCGCCATCAAAATATTTTTGGTATTACGCAGGTTTAATTCCGTTCGCCTGCGTTCGGTAATGTCCTGCGCAACGACCGCTATCAGTGAGAGCTCACCCCGGGAATTAAAGATCGGATAGACCAGATTGTCATACATTTGACCATTCGGACGCTGATCTGTAAATCGGAGTGGCTTTTGCTCCTTCAGGATTCTGTCAAATTGCCCGCGCCGGCCCCTGGCGATGTCCGGAGGCATGAAGGAAAACACGTCTTTTCCCTGCATGTTTTCCGGTATCGACGCGTTTCGCCTGGCGCCTTCATCATTGATAATTAAAACCTTGCCTTGCTTGTCAAGCAACAGGATAGACTCATCAATTCCATCAATTAAAGAATGCAACAGGTTTTTGTTCTTCTCCACGGCATCCCGGGATCGTTTCAAGGTTGTAATATCCAGTGCGGTAAAAATGATCCCCTTGGACCAGTCTGCCTGATCAATGGGCATTCCGTTCCACATGACATTGAGAATCGAACCATCTTTTGTCCTGAATTTGGACTCAATCGCGCCCTGGCCCTCCTCCTCCATCTGGACATAGGCGAGTTCAATCTGCTGATATTCAGAATCATTCGGATATAAAATCCGGGCATTCTGTTTTAGGAGTTCAATTTGAGAATAACCCGTCATCTCACAGAGATGATCATTCACAAATACTAAGGATCGATCTACTGCGATACCTATTCCTATGGGAGCAATATGAAGCAATGTGCTGAAACGGGCGTCACTATTGAGCAATGCCTCTTCCAGCCGGATTCGCTGAGTGTGTTCCTGTTCCAATTCTGTAATCCTTTTCCGTAAGGATTCCACTTCCTCAAGCAGCTGCTGTCGGGTTTTGTTACGGGATACGTAATCATCCATCTCTTACCTCATTCGCTAGAATACGAACCAGAATATTTATCTATACGTGAATTCGATAGTTTCGTTTCTCCCCGCAGAACGCTTTTTTTCAATGACTGATCCATAGGTCCGTTCCCAGGGATGCCAGGTTCACTTCGTAACACAATGTTTCTTTTGATATTATTATGATAAAATCGACAATGAAAAGAGCATTCTTCAAAGAAAGTTATCTGGCTATATATGTAACCAAATTACGAATCGACATTTTATCCAAAAATCCGGAATCGAAAGACAACCTCCCTGTCACTCAACTTTTAAGTGCAAAAATATAATTAAAATGTTGAGGCCACGCATTAAAAGAATTTATTTTCTTTCCAAAGATATTCTGGAGAATCTGAACTTGTTGAGAGCTTATACTATGCCGGATTCCGGCCTTATCCGGTTGCAGTGATCAAAATTATTTATCAGGAACACTCGCTCCCGGATCATGTTTCCCGGGGTGAAATCGAGTTAAAACCATCGGAATTCCCGAACATTTTTGTTGCGTCCTTCAGCCGGGTAAACTATCCTATAATACAGAGAATATCATCGGGATCCGCAAAGAGACTACAGACGTGAATCTGTCCTGTAACATAAATTTCGCGGGGATGTTGCAGGTCGGGAAATTTCATGGGACATGCCTTGCTGTCCTTCGAAATTTTATTGGATCGACACTTACGGATATTCACCTTCATCCGGATTGTGTTTAAAATATATGCACGGATAGTTCTGGAAATGGTGAAGTGAATAACCGGTTCGTTCAAGCATTCTTTTCGTTCTTCCAGTGCTCTGAGAAATAGCGTACGGATGAACTTATGTACCGGAAGAAGAACAGAACTTCTCATAATCAAATTCTCAAAAACAATTATGGGCGGCGGCTTCGTCTGTCGTTAATCTGGGCGCTCCTCCTTGTTATCACGGTGTTTCTGATTTCGCCCGATTTGCTCCCCGAATATGAGACTGTCCCCCCGCCCTCACTACATGTTGACGTAGTCGAGATCCCATCCACAGAGCTGCAGTTCCGATCGCCCGCACCTCCCCGCCCCACTGTTCCAGTTCCGGTCCGCACTGAAGATCTCCCGGAGAATCTGACATTGATTCCCGTACAATTTCGGGAATATACCGCAATTGAATATCCCCGCCCACCGGCACCGGATTCGAACTTCACCTCCAAATCAGCCCGGTACCTCGAGAAACCCGAACCGGAAGGCGGCTATGAGGTCTTGCGAGACAATATCGAGTACCCTCAGCTTGCCAGACAGGCCGGTATCGAGGGGACTGTGGTGCTGCGAGTACACATCGCGGCGGACGGAGAGGTCACTGAGACCGCTATCATCGAAGGAATCCCCCGCACAGGCTTTAATGAAGCCGCCACAGCCGGAATCGAAAAAACACGGTTCAAGCCCGCCCGCAGATTTGACCAACCAATCGCCTACTGGGATTCAATCACCGTGAATTTCAGGATTAGTACCCGGTAAACAAAGCACCGATTGACACAGATCCACACCCCATTCCCACAGCCAAAGTACATAAGTACATAGGTTCATAAGTAATGAAGGCCGCCCGTATCCAGGATAACGGCACCTGAAATGGCAGTGAATCATTCAGGAAAGCTACGCCATCCGCGATACCTGAAGTCTCCCGCCCCTACGCACTTATGCCCCTATATCCCCGGGGAGGCGCGGTGTGAGGACTCTTTTCTCTTTCCTCTTCACTCTTTCCTATTTTTCGATCCATGTTCATCCTTTTATCCCGTGTTCAATTGTCCCAACGGGATCCCCCTGGGAGGTGCCATTTTTTCTGAATTAGTCAGGTTATATCAAAGAACCCTACTCAGGAGAAAATCACCGTCCGGTTATCGTAGACTAAAATCTTGCGCTGCAGATGATATCGAATGGCACGCGCCAGAACGACCTTCTCCAGATCGCGCCCCATTCGCACCAGATCTCCCACCGTATGGGTGTGGCTGACGTGCACCACATCCTGCTCGATGATCGGACCGGCATCCAGATCCGGAATCACATAGTGGCTGGTGGCCCCTATCACTTTCACTCCTCGTTCATACGCTGAATGATAGGGCCGGGCGCCCGGAAAGGCCGGCAGGAACGAATGGTGGATGTTGATGATCTTTTCCGGATAATAATCCACGAACTGTTTCGTCAGAATTTGCATGTATCGCGCCAATACAATCACATCGATCTCATATTCTTTCAGCAGGTTCAGTTGTTTTCTTTCCTGCCGGGATTTATTGTCCCGGGTGATTGGAACATGGTGATAATCGATACCGAACCGATCCGCAACGGGGCGCAAATCCTGGTGGTTACTGATGATCACCGGAATCTGTACCGGCCACTCCCCTATCTCGTACCGGGCAAGGATGTCGTACAAGCAATGTGAACGCCGCGAGACGAATATCGCCATCCGTGGGGTTTGATAAGAAAAATAGAGTTGCCACCGCATACCGAATTTCGATCCCACGGATTGATGAAACTCCTCCGCTATCTGATCACCGGTGAGGGTGAACCCGTCCCGATCCCACTCGATGCGCATGAAGAAAATATGCTTCTCCGCATCGACGTGCTGATCCAGATAGAGGATATTCCCGTGATGTTCATAAACGAACGCAGTTACCGAGGCAACGATCCCTCTTTTATCCGGACAATGGATTAACAACACCGCTGAATTTGTTTCTGATTGCTGCATTTCTGATTCCCCGATTGTCGTCATGTCTGTTCTCGATCTCTGAGAAATTTTGTATCCGGATTGAATTCTATAAAATCAGTTTAAAAAAAACTATTGTTTTCCAGGACCAGCCTTTATAAAATATCCATGTAATTATGATTCAACCAGTCATATTATCTGACAACAACTCGCACGGAACACAGGTGATCAATCATGAGTGAAGAGCATAAGAATCACGCCTGCTGCAGCGCAAGCAGAGGTGGTTCCGAGACCAAGAGCACAACCAGGCACACGATAAATAAACGCACCAACGGATCAAGCAAAGGGATGGTCAAACTGTCCGGAGGTGCATTTCTCATGGGAACCGACGATGATGAAGGATTCCCGGCAGACGGCGAAGGGCCGGTGCGGGAGGTTGTTCTCGATCCGTTCTACATCGATACAACCGCCGTAACCAACCGGCAGTTCACCAAATTTATCAAATCCACCGGATACTCCACCGAGGCTGAGCGATTCGGATGGTCGTTTGTATTTTTTCATTTCCTTGCACCGGAAGCAGTGCAGCAAACCGCCCAGGTGGTGCCGGAAGCGCCGTGGTGGGTTCCGGTAGAAGGGGCCAGCTGGAAAGCCCCGGAAGGATCTGGATCATCCATCCGTGATCGGATGGACCACCCGGTGATTCATGTCTCATGGAATGACGCCCTGGCCTACGCTGAGTGGGCGGGGAAACGTCTGCCCACAGAGGCAGAATGGGAGTTTGCAGCACGCGGCGGACTCGAGCAGAAAAAATTCCCCTGGGGAGATGTATTGACTCCGCACGGAGAGCATCGTTGTAATATCTGGCAGGGATCATTCCCGGATCATAACACGGCAGAGGATGGGTACGTCGGTACAGCGCCAGTGGGTTCATTCAAACCGAACGGATACGACCTGTCCGATGTCTCCGGCAATGTGTGGGAATGGTGTGTTGACTGGTTCAGCCCGGAGTATCATATCGATGGTCCCCGCGACAATCCCGTCGGACCACCCCAGGGACAGGCCCGGGTGATGCGGGGCGGATCGTATCTCTGCCATGACTCCTATTGCAACAGGTATCGGGTGGCCGCCCGTACCGCCAACACCCCGGACAGTTCCACCGGAAATATCGGCTTTCGGTGCGTCCTGGATGCGTAAAAATAGCACACGGAAAAACACCGAAAAGAAGGATTGACACGGATCAAAAGGATGTGAGAAGTGAAACGTGAAAAGTGAGAAGTGAAACGTGAGATGTGAAACGTGAGATGTGAAACGTGAGATGTGAAACGTGAAAAACCGCAAAGCGCATAGTGACAGGGCTAAATGGGAAACCAGAGATTGGATTCACGATCTCCCCACTCTCTTTCGCCACCCTCTACATTTAGATTTGTTCCCTATCTGGCATCAGTCGTTTTCTGCTTATCTAAATTGTAAAGTTGAGTGAATCAAGCCGCATTTACTATTTTTTGGATATTGAG
>DATFLS010000205.1:0-9938 GCA_035267465.1 bacterium | reverse complement strand
GTCCATCACAAAGTCCCACAAAGATTATTGAGTGGTCCTTTTCTTCGTGAGAGTTTGTGTAGTACGTTGTGAAACTTTGTGTCCCTTCTTCTACGTTCCTAAGATTCCGGCTGTCCGACAGTTTTTTCTTGTAAGCACTTGTGAGCACTTGTCAGCACTTGTAAGCACTTGTCAGCACTTGGAATCGAGAGGATGAACTTATCCTGGTAATTCCATATATTATGACAGCTGTTTGAGGTGCTTGAGCACGACGCTCCGTTGCTGCTGGTTGCAAACTGCCTCTTCTGTGTGATACCCCTAATAAAAGTCAAAAACCAAATCGGGAGCAAGATATGATCAGGTTTAAATCCTTTACCGTATTCACGATTGTACTCTGTTCGCTTCTCTGGGGAAAGCTACCCGGGGAAACCTATTCGCTCTCCTCGCCTGATGAACAGGTCGAGGTGCAGATAGAGACCGGTGATCAACTCGGTTATGCTGTACACTATCAGGGAGATAAGATAATCGATACATCACCCATTTCGCTTACACTTCGGAACGGTAAGGTACTCGGAGCGAACACCAGTCTGAACGAGACTGACACCCGGAGCGTAAATGAGACCATCACGCCGGTGGTTCCGGTCAAGCAGCGGGAAATTCCCAATCATTTCAATGAGAGAATTCTCAGGTTCGACGGGGAGTACAGCGTGATCTTCCGCGCGTATAACGACGGGGTTGCATACCGCTTTGTCACCGAGATGGATGGCGAAATCACGGTCGCTTTCGAACAGGCCTCATTTCGGTTTACCCGGGATCATCCCATTTACGTTCCCGTGACCGACAGTTATCTGACCCATCAGGAAGAGAATTATACCTATGGTCCACTGAGTAAGGTCACCCACGACAGTCTATGTTTCCCCCCGGTGTTAGTCCGGCCCCGGAATGGTCCCAACATCCTTATTACAGAGGCGCATCTGGAGGACTATCCAGGTATGTATTTGACCAGAGATCGGCTCGACTCTCTGAAACTGACCGGAATATTCCCGGCGTATCCACTGACGGAGAGCGAGGAGGGACCCCGCACGGTACGGGTGACCGAGCGGGCAGATTACCTGGCCACGACAACGGGAGAACGGGCGTTTCCATGGCGTGTGATCGCTGTGGCTCCTGACGATGGCGACTTGTTAACGAATGAGATTGTGTTCCGGCTCGCCAAACCCCTGCAACTAAAGAAACCCGGCTGGATTCGGCCCGGGAAAGTCGCCTGGGATTGGTGGAACGACCGGAATGAGTTCGGGGTGGACTTCAAATCCGGTGTGAACACGGCCACCTACAAGTATTATATCGATTTCGCCGCGCACAATAATCTGGAGTACGTGATTTTCGACTCGGGATGGTCCGAGGCGTCCGATCTGTTTGCCATTAATCCCAACGTTGATATGGAAACGCTGACCGCTTACGCCCGGGAACACGACGTGGGCATTGTCCTGTGGTGTGCCTGGGTGACTCTGGGCCGACAATTGGATCGGGCAATGGATCAGTTCGCCCAATGGGACATCAAGGGGATCAAAGTGGATTTTATGCAGCGGGATGATCAGAAGGTGGTCAATTATTACTGGCGGATAGCCCGGGAGGCGGCGGAACATCACCTTCTGGTAGACTTCCACGGAGCCTATAAACCATCTGGTTTGCGGCGTGCCTATCCGAATGTACTCACCCGGGAAGGGGTGAAGGGACTGGAACAAAGCAAGTGGAGTTACCAGCCGACCCCGGAATATAACGTGCAGCTGCCGTTCATCCGGATGTTTGCCGGTCCCATGGATTTTACTCCCGGGGCGACCATCAATGCCCAGGAAGCGAATTTCCGGCCCATCAATGACAAACCGATGAGCCTGGGGACCCGGGCGCATCAAATGGCTATGTACGTGGTGTTCGAAAGCCCGCTGCAGATGCTGTCCGATTCGCCTTCCCACTATAAGCGGGAACCGGAGATGATGCGGTTTCTCTCTCATGTACCCACCACCTGGGATGAGACTGTTGTGCTGGATGCGCAGGTCTCGGATTATGTGGCGCTGGCCCGGCAGTCCGGTGATGAATGGTATGTCGGCGCCATGACCGATTGGAACTCCCGCACCGTGCATATTGATCTCTCGTTTCTCGGAGCGGGCACCTATACCGCCGAAGTCTATGCCGACGGCGTCAATGCAGACCATTACGGCAGTGATTACACCATGGAAACCATCCGGGTCAACCAGCGGCAGACCCTCGAAGCGCAATTGGCCCCGGGCGGGGGATGGGCTGCCAGGATCTATAAAGAGTAAAGTGGCGCTTAAAATGCCGCAGATTCTGGTGAGCATTTTTGTGGGTGACCGGGCCGGCTGGCCTGAATGACATCCGGAATAGTGGAGCAGATGGTGACACTCGTTACACCTCCACTCCCAGCAGGTGGCGGATCCCCAGGCCGATGAGGAAGGAGATGCCCGCGACGCCCATGCTGATGCCCACCATCTCCCAGAATCGCCGGGCGAATTTATATGCTTTCGCCACAGAGATATAATAATTGAAGATCAATATTATCAAAATGGCGTTGATTAAGGTCCATAACAAGCCGAGAAACGGATTGACTACAATAAAGAAAGGCAATACCAGAACCAACACCGTACAAAAATACGCCACTCCAGTATAGACAGAAGCCTTCAGCGGGTTTCTGCTTCCTTCGTCTTCGGTTTTGGTGGACAGATATTCGGAGCCGGCCATGGAGAAGGCTGCGGAAATTCCGGTGATGAGTGCGGCAATGGCTACCAGACTGGTGTTCTGCAGGGCCAGGGTGAGTCCGGCAATGGCCCCGGTGAGCTCCACCAGGGCATCGTTCAGGCCGAGGACCACAGATCCTGCGTACTGCAGGAGTTCCTCATCAAGCATTTCGATGAGCTCCTCCTCGTGATCCATTTCATCTTTTTCGATCTCAGCAGCCTGAGGTATTTCCCTGCTGATCTCATGGTAGGTCTCCTGCGCCAGATCCTCTCCGGCTTCCATCAGGCGGATGGCGAATGTCAGACCAAGTAGTCTGGCCAGCAATGTATAGAACCGAATTTTCCACCGTTTGGGTTTGATAGTCGTTCCGGTATGGGTTTGCCAGAATTCGTAGTGTTCCAGTTCATCCTCAGCAATTTCTTCTAATATCTGCCGGTTGCGAGGATCTTTGGTGAGGTTCGCCAGGTTCCGGTATATGTAGTGCTCCGTGATCTCCGCCCGTTGAGCCTGTAACACAATTCGTTCTGTCACTTCGGTCATGGGTACACTCCTCGATTGAATTGCTCATCGGTTCTCTATCGGATGGATTGTATGCTCTGAGGACAAGGGGTATCAAAGAGCTGTATCCTGATGGGCGGAAATATTTCATGGTAATCATATGGGTTTGTTCTCTGAATGAAAAATACGAAACACCGAATGTACATCCCAGAGATAATACCCTATTACGCACCTGTGAGCGAATTGAACCGGTGAAGTCTGAAAATTTTTGTTAGCAGGCTCATCGAAATCAGTTATACTAATCAAGAAAGGATAACAGCCGGAGTGACAGTCCGGATTCCGATGAACTGGCGCAATCCAGGTTCTGAAAGCAAAGGATCTTATGGGAAGAATAGTATTCGCGGGGATGTTGATCTGGTCGATCATCAGGAATTTCCCCCGCCGGATGCAGCGGATTGGCGGGCTGATGTGTGCGGTAATTCCCGGAACATACGCGTGGTTTGTGGCTGGGTTTAGGATCTTGAGACGGCAGGAATCGCGGAACGGGAATACCGATCACACGGAAGCGATGAGTCAGAAAGCGGGCGGAGATCATCTGAGGGCCGGGGAGTCTCCCGGTAACTGGTTGGTATCAGGTCTGACTGGAGTCGGAGTGTGGTTCGGCAGAATGATCCTGACACTGACTGAACTGCCGGGCCTGGGAGAAATATTGCAAATAGTGTGGGGCCTGGTGTTTCGGGTACGCCCGCTCACCAGCGAAGAGCAGGAGGCGTATGCAATACTGGATCCTTCGTTATCCCTGCCGGTTCGGACCATTCGCATTGATGCTGATTCTTTCATTACCAGAATTAACGGAGGACGGGCAGTAGCCAGCATGTATATAGTTCACCTGCCGGATGAGGCGACGCCAACGGATGTAGTAATGCACGAACTGGCCCACGTCCGCCAATATGAGGAAGTCGGCGTCCGGTATATGTTCGAAGCCCTGCATGCCCAGTTTTTCGGAGCGGGCTACGATTATGGTGATCTGGCGTTCGCACGGAGTGAAGGGAGTCACTACTCCCACTTCAACCGGGAACAGCAGGCACAAATCTGTCAGGACTACTATCGTGCCACCCGGGGAGAATATACCATTTATGGCGCCTCTCGGGAACAGTTAGAGCCGTATATCGCCGACTATCGGATGGGGCGGATATAATCCCGCACGTGGATCCGGTTTATTGAATCAACCAACATTGGGATAGAGAGTGAGCTGGCTGTCTAAGAATACATCGGCTGAGTGATTACCTGGAAGCGAGGGATTCTCGGCAGAAACCGGGAAGTTTTATGAGTCTGCACCCGACCAATATCCCTGATATCCGTTTGCCATGATATGGACTGCGGAGATCTGGTTACCATGTGATTTATCCAATACAGATCTTGGTCTAGTCATTCTATTCGGTTAAATTATAATCCAGACGAAGGAGAAACCGAATAGTAATCGAATGGAACGGAGGAATGAAATTTATGACCCATCATTTGAATCATGAACTGGAAGAGATTGCCCAGCAGATGGTTGCGAAGGGCAAGGGGATCCTGGCTGCAGATGAGAGTACCGGGACTATCACGAAACGACTCGCCAGCGTGGATGTGGAGTCCACCGAAGAAACCCGCCGCACGTATCGTAATCTGTTGTTTACCACGTCGGGTATTGAGGAGAACATCAGCGGTGTCATCCTGTTTGATGAAACCATCCGGCAGTCGGCCGACGATGGCACTCCTTTCCCGGAATTACTCAGTGATCGGAGGATTCTCCCCGGGATAAAGGTCGACATGAAGGCAAAACCTCTGGCCGGGTTTCCCGGAGAGAAAGTGACGGAAGGTCTCACGGGCCTGCGTGAGCGCCTGGAAGAGTATGTGGAATTGGGTGCGAAGTTCGCAAAATGGCGCGCAGTTATCACCATCGGAGACGGTATTCCCACCCGGTTCTGTATCGAAGCCAACTCCCATGCCCTGGCGCGCTATGCGGCGCTCTGCCAGGAGGCCGGAATTGTTCCCATCGTCGAGCCGGAAGTATTAATGGATGGGGATCATGATATCGAACGGTGTGATGAAGTCACTACCGCCATGCTGAACCAGCTCTTTTATGATATGCTCGAGCACCGGGTGATGCTGGAAGGCGCGATCCTCAAGCCGAATATGGTCTTGTCGGGCAAAGGCTCTCCGGTGCAGGCGGACGTGCAGGAAGTGGCCGAACGTACAGTGCGCACCATGCGTCGTGTGGTGCCGCCGGCCGTTCCGGGTATTGCCTTTCTGTCCGGCGGACAGAGCGCGGAACTGGCAACCGAACATCTGAACGCAATGAACACAATGGGTGACCATCCGTGGAACTTAACCTATTCCTACGGACGGGCATTGCAGCAACCCACCCTGAACGAATGGAGAGGGAATAGCGCAAAGACAGAGAAAGCCCAGCAGCTGCTGCAGCACCGAGCGAAGTGCAATGGTGCCGCCACCCTGGGTCAGTACAGCAAGGACATGGAGAAAATCGCAGCCTGACTCATCTTGCAGGTGACGGGCTGGATTGACAGACCTCCGAATGGTTATGCCAGAAAGCGGGCATCGCACCGATGACCGCTTTTTCTTTCCATTGGATGGTGCATTTGGATAGCCTCTGAGATGTCTCCACCGGCGATTAGCCGGTACGAATGTTCTGCAGGTTCACGCTTTAATCTCTCTAAGATGATGGATGTTTATAGTATTCTGTTCTATACGAATAAAATTACAAGGGCCTTCGCGGCGAAAACCATTCCCGGATCGGATTTCTGTTAGCCGTGACGACGGAACCAGGCGGGTCATTGAAAGAAGACGTTCTGGCATCTGAAATCGAGAAGCAAACAATGTATGCTACCAAGTAAATGCGCCACCCGATTCGGGTGGCGCATTTACAATTATCGCAACACAACTCAATAACCTTACGCACAGGGGGTGTGCGATTTTGGGTTCTTATGGTAATTTTACTGTATCCATGCGCGTTTGTCAATACTAATTTTGCAATCAAAACTTTGCAATCAATCTGATCATTGATCTGTTTATAGGAGCATTGGTAGATTATTACGCTACTGGTTCCAGATGATCTTAATCAGCAGGAGGATCTAAACACAGGATTGCCCAAATTCATTGGAGAAACTATCATACAATGCGCAGAGACAAAAGGAGAGAGCCGTGTCACGTGCAAAAGGAATATGGATTCTTGGGGGATGTTTTTTTGTTTTTTCGGTATTATCGAGCGAGGGGAGTATGAGTTTTACCGGGAATACCGCTGCTTCCGGAGCGGCCCAAAATGCTTCGAGCGCCGAGCTGGCTGCCCAGCCGGGATTTGTCGCTTCTGAATTCATCTATGAGGAAGCGCCGTTTCCCGAATGTCATGCTTCCACCATTGAAGAAACGGAGGACGGGCTGGTGGCTGCCTGGTTCGGCGGGACCGAGGAGAGCCATACGGATGTGGGGATCTGGGTGAGCCGGCTCGAGAACGGAGAATGGTCTGCACCGGTGGAAGTGGCTGATGGTGTCCAGCACGATACCAAAGAATATCCCTGCTGGAACCCTGTGTTATTTCAACCGGATGCCGGACCGTTGATGTTATTCTATAAGGTCGGTCCCAGTCCGGAAGAATGGTGGGGCGTCTTGCGGACGTCTGACGACGGCGGACGATCATGGTCCCGGGCCTGCCGGTTACCGGAAGATATTCTGGGGCCTATCAAAAACAAGCCGATTCAATTATCCAACGGCGATATCTATTCTCCCTCCAGTACCGAACACGAGGGTTGGCGGGTACATTTCGAGCGTACACCCGACCTTGCCCGAAGCTGGGAACTCGTCGGACCGGTGAATACCGGGGAACGGTTCGGAGTGATTCAGCCCACACTGCTAATTCATCAGGATGGACGACTCCAGGCACTCTGCAGAAGCCGGCAGGGTGTGATCGTGGAAATCTGGTCTGATGATTCCGGAGCCAGCTGGGGACCACTCCGGGCGACAGACCTGCCGAACCCGAACTCGGGAATTGACGGCGTAACCCTGGATGATGGTCGACAACTCCTGGTCTACAACCACACGACTGTTCCGGAAGGACGGTGGGGAGGACCCCGATCTCCTCTGAATGTCGCCGTGTCTGAGGACGGGCAGTCATGGTCCGCCGCATTGGTGCTCGAGAATCAACCGGGGGAGTATTCATATCCGGCGGTTATTCAATCTTCTGACGGACTGGTGCATGTCACCTACACCTGGAAACGACAGCGCATTAAACATTCTGTGATTAATCCCCGGGAACTCCGCCTGACAAAGATCGTCGATGGCGAATGGCCGAAGTAAAAAATTGAAGACTCTCTGTGCGACCTTTGTCGAACAACCGCAAGGTACGATAAAAACCGGAAGTTCATGTAATTAAAAATTCTGTGAATTGTTCTCTTCATGGTTGTTTTGCCACGGGATTGATATTATAATTGGCCCCATTACTAATGAGAAGGCGGGATTGTCTTTTCATTGGTGTGCGAGAATGAAGAGAATGAACGGAGTCAACAGAAGGAGTTTTAGATGGGCTTGAAGAAGCACTATCTGAAAAGTCGGCCGATATGTAAGGTGACCTTCAGATTGCCGGAGGAAGCTGCCAGTGACGCCGATAAGGTCTCGCTGGTGGGTGATTTCAACAATTGGAATGAGCATGCCACTCCGCTGGAACGGCTGAAGAGCGGCGAATTTAAAACCATCGTGGAGCTGGAACCCGGTAATGAGTACCAGTACAGGTATCTGATTGACGGAGAGAAATGGGAGAACGATTGGGACGCCGATAAATACGTACCCAATCCGTACGGAGATGGCGAGAATTCTGTCGTTGTAGTGTGATGGTTCCGGGCGATTGAACTCGCAGGGCGCATATCCAGGAAGGGTGCGATTTCCGTCCGGCTCTCGGTCTCCGGAGAGAAGCGGTTACCAGTTTACCGAATCTCAGGGACATTAATGAGTGTATAAACAGGCGGTATATTTGTAGAATTTTACCTACAGATTCTCCATGTTTCAAAGGGATTTGAACAAACTGCCGCCTCCATCTCTCGGATACCATCCGGGTCCAGTTTCATTCAGTAACTCTCTGGGTGATATCGCATAATCAAATGTGGCTCTGAAGTAACCTCAGTGAAACGATCTGCTCCGCCAGGCGGGGGCCGGGCAGGCTGGTGTGGGGAGAGGGTTGGTTTTGTGCTTGCTGGAACAGTCAGCCCGTCCGGGGCCAATCCCACTTCACCGTACCTCAGGAGCAAAGGAATTAAGCCCTCCTACCTTTGATCACCGACGGACTCAGTCCGGGGTGACTCGCCAGAAGGACGCTACTCTGATCAGTCCCCGGTGTTGGCAGTATACCCAGAAGCTGCCACATCTGTACAGTCAGGTTCCCTGTTTACTCTTCATTGGTTTTGCTATAAGTTTTTAAAACAGGTTTTTCCCGGAAGGTGATGTCTCGGGAAGGTGTGTAGACGAAGCCTGGCCAAGTGTTGCAGGTCAGTTGCAGAGTAGGATTTTATTGAGGTCCTGCTGGTGATGGTTGTTCATCAAATGGTATGCTAAAGTATCAGATACGTTCACGCTTGCGGGGGGAATATGGCGCAATTTTCAAAGATCACATCGCTGGTCGCCATTCACGATGCTATCACCATTCAGCGCACGTCGCATGGCATCCCCCAGATCACTGCCTCCAATCGAGAGGATTTGTGCTACGGTATCGGGTATGTCCATGCGGTGGATCGACTGGTGCAAATGATGATGGTTCGTGCGATTGCCAGGGGGAGGGCCTCCGAATATTTCCTGGGAAGTGAGGACTTGATTTCCCTGGATACGTTCATGCGGTGGCTGCATCTTGAATACCGGATCCAGGAGGAGGTGGAGAAGCTCTCCCCGGATGTCCGGAGTGAACTGGATGCGTATTGCACTGGTCTGAACACCGCTCTGGCGGATGGACGGCGTCCCCTGGAATTCTTTATTACCGGGTATCATCCTGATAATTGGACCATTGGAGATACCATATTAACCGGAAAGATTCTGAGTTACCTGGGATTGGCGCAGGCGCAGGGAGAGGGCGAGAAGTTCCTCATCCAGCTCATTCAGGAGGGGGTGGATGAAGCCCGGATCCGGGCGTTGTTTCCCGGAATCACGGAACCCATCGATTACGAGCTGATTCAGCAGATTACCCTCCGGGATGAAGTGGTGCCCTCCCATCTCTGGAGCCGGATACTGCCGAGATTCCATTCCAGCAATAACTGGGTTGTCAGTGGAGAACACACCCGGTCCGGCCATCCCATCCTTGCAGCGGATCCGCATCTGGAGATCGATCGACTGCCGCCCATCTGGTACGAAATGACCTGGCGTATCGGAACCCATACCACCCAGGGAATTACCATGCCTGGCTTACCATTGATGGTGTTCGGCCGCAATCCGAATATCGCCTGGGCGAATACCTACGGATTCATGGATATGATGGATTATTTCATCGAGGAGTGCCGGGACGGAGAGTACCTGTACGAAGGGGAGTGGCTTCCGTTCGAAGACCGGCACGAAACCATTGTTCCGAAGGGGAAACAACCGATCCATCTCACCTTTTACGAAAATCATCACGGCGTGCTGGAGGGCGATCCGTATCAGCCGGGGAAATATCTCACCATGGCGTTCAGCGGACG
>DATFLS010000204.1:0-3054 GCA_035267465.1 bacterium | reverse complement strand
GAAAATTGTCCGGACGGATGAGAATCATTTGGTACGATTACGGCTCACTCCTGTGTTTTTTGATATAACCGGCCACCTCATTCACCGGCGCCACCCAAATGTTATTCTCCGGATTGACTACATACTTACAGAACGCCTCCAGTGCATCTGTCAGGGTGGTTTGTCTGGTCGGTGAGCCGATATCATGCCCGGCGAACACCAGCCAGGAACCTTCCTGTTTGGCCTGCTCAATCAACGCCTTCATTTCATCAAACGACTTTCCGTCGCTTTCCATCCCCAGCACCTGCGCCAGGTCGCAGAAGGCGGGATCATTGGCGTCCTCGCTGAGCCACAGGCGCCCTGCCAGAAAGCGTTCGGCCACCAGCGGGACATACGTCTTCGTTTCAACTCCACGGCCAACGAAGGTTTGTCCGCAGGGATAGGCGAAGGTGCTCGGCGTGATCCCGGTGAGCCGTGTGATCTCCCGGTTGGCGTTCTCCATCTCCCCTGCCATCTGAGTGAGCGTATAATTCTCCAGGGCTTTCTCTCTGGCAAAGGCGAAATTCCCGGTGCAGGGATGATTCAGGGAATGGTTGCCCAGCTCATGTCCATTTTCAGCAGCGGCGCGCCATTCCCCCGCCCGATCCTCCATGTTTCCGGGGACCACATAGAAGGTTGCCTTCACGCCATACTTATTCAAGAGAGGGATCCCTTCGTCCAGCTGGCTGTCCCGGGCATCGTCAAAGGTCAGGCTCACGGCGGCGGAGGCTCCATCCGGCCAGGGGAAGGTTTCCCCGGATTGTCCCTCTTCCGATTCATACTGACTTCTAACTGTCGTATTCATGACAACCAGGATAATCAGAATGACGAACATTAAGAAATGGCGCTTTCCGGTAAATAATCTCATGGGATATTGATCCTTCTGTTTTACCTGACGTGCCGAGCGTCTATCGGCTGCCCCCTTATTCTCTCACATCCCGTCATTCACGGGTCTCTTCCCTGGGAGCAGACTCACCTGTATCACGTCACACATCACAAACTTTCGCTCCGTGGTTCAGGAGCAGCAGCGGATCATGGGTCGGCACGAATTCATGGGCTACATAGCCCTGAAATCCAGTTTCGACAATCGCATTCATAATCGCCGGGTAGTAAAGCTCCTGGGTTTCATCCAGTTCATGGCGGCCCGGCACCCCGGCAGTGTGGTAATGACCGATGTACTCACTGTATTCTCTGATGGTTGCAATGACATCGCCCTCCTGCACCTGCATATGATAGATATCATAGAGCAACTTGAAGTTGGGAGAGCCGACCTGCCGGGCAAGTTCCGCGCCCCAGCGGGTGCGATCACACATGTAATCAGGATGGTTCACCTTGGAATTCAACAGTTCCATATTCAGGATGATCCCTTTCTTCTCAGCCAATCCCACCACTTTTTTCACACCAATCACGCAGTTCTCTAACCCCTCCTCATCATCCATCCCTTCCCGGTTGCCTGAGAAACAGATCACATTCGGATAGCCGGCCTGAGCCGTTGCCTCAATACTCTCTTCTATCTGTGCGCAAATTTCTTCATGGTTCCCAGGACGATTAAGCCCTTTTTTTATCCCGTGACTGGGGGTCATCGTGCCCACCAGTCCGTATTTTTTTAGGATGGGAAAGTCTTCCGGCCGCACCAGATCCATCCCTTTCAAACCGATTTTCGCCGCATGGGCACCTAACTCTTCGGTGGAGATATCCCGGTAGCACCATCCACACACTGACTGATTAATACGGCCGCTCGTTACCTTAAAATCTTTCAACGCATCGAGATCCGCTGGTGTGGCTATCTCTCCATGGCCTAAAGCTCTTCCGGCGGATATTCCTGCCACACCAACGGCAAGACTCCGAACTAGAAAGGTCCGTCTGTTCATAGGATTCTCCTTGAGTTTACAACACTCTTGAACATTACTATTCCAGATGAGATGGCTGTCTGAAACAGATCCCTGGGATCAATCCTTTCATGAAGGTGAATCAGTACAATAGGTATCACACCCCCATTTGCATAGCGATCAGCCGGTTCTCCCACCACTGTAAATATTTCTCGTCGCTGATGTCAGGTGAGAGCCCCTTCCCGGTCATGTTTTCTCTGAAATACTCGGCCATCTGCCGGTCCCATTGTGCCGCGATCTCCGGGTCTTCCGGGATCTGGCCCTGGTCCTCCGTCCGGCATATCCAGTTATCCAGTTCATTCCGGAATTCCTTCAGTGTCTCCTGGTAGGCGGGTTCATCGGCGAGAGTCCGGACCTCGTGGGGATCGTTTTGCAGATCGTAGAGTTCTTCCACCGGACGGAGTTCAGCCATGAACTGTGCCTCCTCAGGCGTAAGTTCACCGCGGGTATTCAACACCTCCAGCAGGGTCAACACCGGATACTGATGTTTCTTATAGGCGTTGAAGTATGTGTACGGACGTTCCGGATAGAAATTTCGGATATATTTGTACCGTTTACTTCGCACGCACCGGATTCGATCGTCGGTTTCGTCGCACCGATCTCTGGAG
Source organism: bacterium (assembly GCA_035267465.1). Lineage (GTDB taxonomy): Bacteria > Fidelibacterota > JAANXI01 > JAANXI01 > JAANXI01 > DATFLS01. Next base: position 539 of record DATFLS010000204.1, on the reverse strand, counting down.
GCGAAGATGTATTTTCTGGCCACCGGATCTCTTGCCAGGAAATCTCTTCCCTGCAGATAGTCGGGTGGTTTAATTCCCGCCACCCCCATCCAGGTCGGGGCCAGATCGATGGCGCTTACCAGATCCTCCCTGATGGTCCCTGCTTCCAATTCCCCGGGCCAACGGACAATTAACGGAATATGGATGCCACCTTCATACAGCCACTGCTTCCCGCGGACCATAGGCCGGCCGTGATCGCCGGTGAAGAACACCACCGTATCGTCATCCAGCCCTTCATCTTCCAGCCGCTGCAGTATCCGGCCAACTTTTTTATCCAGGATCTGGGTGGTCTCCAGATACAGCGCCCAATCCAGCCGGGTAATATGGTGATCCGGATAGTACGGTGGTATCTCGACGTCTTCCGGTTCGATGGGATGTTCGGGGTCGTGCTCAAAGGTGCGATGCGTTTCGTGAAAGTGCACGTGGGCGAAAAATGGCTGCTCCGGATCCCTTTCGCTCCAGTCGGTGCCGTCGAAAAAGGCCTCAAACGTGCCGCTGAA
>DATFLS010000203.1:0-4525 GCA_035267465.1 bacterium | reverse complement strand
ACATGTCATGGTCTGGATGGTCTGGGAGAAGGTGATCTGTATGGGGCATACGAATTTATCATTCCGCTTGGTGATATATACAATACCTTATCCCTGGCAACGATATTTGATCCGGGGACCCTGTTACTCATTGGTATCATTCTTATTGGAATAATACTCTTATATTTTCTGATTGCCCGCTATGTAACGAATCCCATTGATGCAATCGCCAATTCATTATCGCAGGCCACGGAAAACACTGCCACTTCTGCAGAACAGGTGAAGGTGGCGAGCCAGCAGTTGGCAGAAGGCTCCACCGAACAGGCTGCCTCCATCGAGGAGACCAGCGCCAGTATCGAGGAATTGGTAGCGATGACTCAACGGAACGCGGAGGGGGCGAAACAGGCCGATATCCTGGCAAAAAACACCAGAGAATCTGTGGAAGAGGGGAGTGAGCAGATGCAGCAGATGCTGGCGGCCATTGAAGATGTCAAAAGTTCATCCGAAGAAACTGCACGCATCATTAAAACCATAGATGAGATCGCCTTTCAAACTAATTTATTGGCATTAAATGCCGCGGTGGAGGCCGCCAGGGCCGGCGAGGCAGGACAGGGGTTTGCGGTGGTGGCGGATGAAGTTCGCAGTCTGGCCCAGCGGACTACGGAAGCGGCCAAAACCACTACTCAACTCATCGACGCATCCAGGGAAAGTTCCGAAAAGAGTGTCAGCATCGTGGAACGGGTAGCAGCCACTCTGGAAACTATCAATGAACGAACCAAAGAAGTGAATGAATTGGTAGAAGAAATCACCACGGCTTCCCAGGAACAGGATCAGGCTCTGAGTCAGATCAATGTTGCCGTAAACGAAGTAGATCAGGTGACACAGAGATCCGCCGCCAGCGCAGAAGAATCTGCCGCGGCTGCTGAAGAACTCACCCAACAAACAAAGGCGTTGAGTGAGAGTGTGAAGGAACTGTTGTACATCATTAATGGCCAATCTGACGGCAGAATGCAAAAAATATTCTCTTTTATCGATTCTCAGGATAATAGCCAGCCACATCAGTTAGATGATTCCTCGTTCCGAAAAAGAACCGCAACCAAACCCTCTAGATCCGCAATTCCCCTGGATGACGATGACACCAACGGTAAAACAAATCCGGATTGGAGTCGACACAAGGACTTCCACGATTCCCCGGAGGATCCGGAGGATGATTTCATGTTTTAGGAGTGGACCCGGCACAGAGAATTCTCTGCCGGGAATAGAACAGCCCGCCTGTTAAAAATCCTGAGTCATTTTCGCGTTCAGCGACTGCAACAAATACATCGGGAAGATCCTATTCAAGCAACCAGATCCCTTGTGACCCGGAAGTCATTGGGTTAACTCTGGTTCTCTTCAGTATTCGCTAGTACATTTTACTTCGTATTCACCCCAGGTGGATACTCGTCATTTACAATCATTTGCCGGACTGTATATATAGGTGTTACAGGCTACGGTAGTATATCGGAGGGAGTACCAGAGAATTCCGGTGAAATTCTGAATCTGCCGGTGAGGGTATGATTGAGGGCAATATAGAAATTTTATTTACATTCGTTGTCTATTTTCTGTTCATGATGGGTATTGGCTGGATATTCTATCATCGAACTGAGAATCTGTCTGACTATATTCTGGGCGGAAGGGGGTTGAACACCTATGTGACTTCGCTGAGCGCACAGGCATCCGATATGAGTGGCTGGCTCCTTCTTGGGTTACCGGGTCTGGCGTATGAAACAGGTCTGGGGTCACTCTGGATTGCAATCGGATTAGCCATCGGGACCTATATGAATTGGAAGTGCGTCGCAAAACGTCTTCGCCAGTTCACACAGGTTGCCGGGGACTCGATTACGCTTCCGGACTACTTTGAAAACAGGTTTCATGATAAAACCAAAACGCTGCGGATTCTGTCCGCATTATTCATTCTGATTTTCTTCCTGATATATACCTCCTCCGGTTTTGTGGCCGGAGCAAAATTATTTCATTCCGTATTCGGCCTCTCGTATACCTGGGCGCTTTCTATCGGTGTGTTTGTCATCATCGCCTATACTTTCCTGGGCGGATTTATGGCTGTTTCCTGGACCGACTTCTTTCAGGGCACACTCATGTTTTTTGCCATTTTGAGTGTACCACTGATTGTTATTTATCTCCTGGGCGGAGTTAACTCGACGATAATGTTGCTGGAGAACGAAAATCCCGCGTTGCTCAGTCTGGTAACCGAACTCGACGGACAATCACTCTCCTGGATATCCATCATTTCCCTCCTCGCATGGGGATTGGGCTATTTCGGGCAACCGCATATCCTTGCCCGGTTCATGGCAATCCGCTCTTCCGCACAGATCAAACAGGCGCGCCTGATCGCCATGATCTGGGTCGTCATCAGCCTGCTGGGAGCGGTAGTGATTGGGATGGTGGGGATTGTGTATCTGAAGACGCAATTAACAGGAGCGGCAACTGAAACAGTGTTCATGGAACTGGTTAACGCGGTATTCCATCCGTTACTTGCAGGTATCCTGCTGGCGGCCATTCTTGCTGCGGTCATGAGTACGGCGGATTCGCAGTTACTGGTAACTTCTTCGGCAATCGCAGAGGATTTCTATAAGGTCTTATTCCGGAGGAATGCCAGCGATAAAGAACTGGTATGGATCGGTCGAGGCTCCGTCATCCTGGTGGCATTGGTTGCTTTTATTATTGCACTGGATCCGGAAAGCAGTGTGTTAAATCTGGTGGCCTATGCCTGGGGTGGATTCGGCGCTACCTTCGGTCCGTTGATCATCCTTTCTCTGTTCTGGAAACGCATGACCCGAAACGGCGCATTGACAGGAATGGTTGTGGGAGGACTGACGGTGCTGATATGGAAACAGCTGTCCGGTGGTATTTTCGAACTGTATGAAATCGTACCCGGTTTCGTGCTTTCGCTGATCTGCATCGTGGTGGTGAGTTTATTGGATCGTAAACCGGAACAGGCGGTATTGCTGGAGTATGACAAAGTCGGGCAGAGCGGAGTCTGAATAGTCCTCTGTCATCGATCTTGCCGGGTCGCGGGCTGGAACAAAATCGAGACATTCCTTACATTATGTATATCAGGAAGTGAATTGTCCCTTTCTGAAAATCTTTAATCCGGGTACTCATCTATGTGATTTCTATAAAACTTAAGCACACGGAGGACATTATGGCTTCATTGGAATTGACTATTTCATCATTTCGGCATGGTGAACCCATTCCGGACGATTATGCTTTCTGTAATCCGGCTGAGGAGGGGTACGTCACCATGGGAGCGAACAAAAACCCCCATCTGCAGTGGAGCAATATCCCGGAGGGAACACAATCACTGGGACTTATCTGTGTCGATCCGGATGCCCCAAGTGCCCGGGACGATGTGAATGAGGAAGGCAGGACTGTCCCGAAGGAGCTGCCACGGACAGATTTTTACCACTGGGTATTGGTCGACATCTCACCCGAAATAACGGAAATTCCCGAGGGGGCTGTCTGCGACGGTGTTACCCCGGGCGGGAAAGAAACCGGACAAACCAAATATGGTATCCGGGGACTGAATAACTACACTGAATGGTTTGCTGAGGATGAGGATATGGCCGGGGAATACGGCGGCTACGATGGTCCGTGCCCGCCCTGGAATGACGAACGGGTGCACCGATATTATTTCCGTTTGTATGCGCTGGATGTTCCATCGCTCAATCTCACTTCGGACGTCACAGGACCCAAGGTCGTCCAGGCGATGGAAGGACACATTCTCGGTCAGGCGGAATGGATGGGAACATACACCTTGAATAAACAATTACGATAATGCAGCCCTGACAGATTCTTGAACGATTGAAAGTCAGAACTACCCTGGAGGTGGAAATTCCCTATTCCTCCGGGAACTTTGGTTGGGGCGTTTGTTATAAATTCATAACGGTTGAACCAAATGATCCCGAACATCCGGTGCCTGCCGTCGTTTGGATCCCTTGACGGTCTATGTGTGATTTTCTCAATCTTTGCAGCGACCCGGCTTGCCCGGACTGGCAGGGTATACAGCCTCCAAAGGAGCCATTGAGGCATTTACCAGAACCCTCGCATTGGTATCGGCATCGAGATTTGTTCCCATGGCGAAATGGATTTTTCGGGAACCCTGTTCAACCTGTAGTTGGAAATGTCCAGAGGCCTATCGATATGTTCGATCTAATTTTGTTCAAGAGACTCCACCACTGGCTGGGCATTAGCGACAGTGGACCATAGATGCAAATTTAGACTGGTATTGTATTGAATTCATATGATAAAGTAATCGCCTGGTTACTGGATGGTGATCCCGCTATCCGGTGGCAAACCCGGCGGGATTTACTGAGCGCCGATGAAGCAGAATGGCAGCACGAGCGCGGGAATGTTGCCACCGAGGGTTGGGGCGCCAGGCTGTTAGCGCTGCAGGATGATGCCGGAACCTGGGCAAAGGGTCTCTATTCACCGAAATGGATCTCGACGACCTACACGATGATGCTTTTACGCCGGATGGGTTTGCCTC
>DATFLS010000202.1:0-2918 GCA_035267465.1 bacterium | reverse complement strand
ATTGTCCGCAGTGTTCGAACGAACCATCAGCCGGTATGGAAAACGGGGCAACAGATATGTTCCCATGGATGTCGGGCATGCCGGGGAGAATATCTATCTGCAGTGCGTGGCACTGAATCTCGGCACCGTGGCAGTCGGCGCGTTCCGGGATGAGGAAGTTCATCAGGCATTGGGGCTGCCGGAAACCGAACACCCCATGTACATTATGCCCATCGGTCATCCTGCGTATCGGTAATATCATATGTGGCGTTCAGCAATGGCGTCTACCCGGTGACGGAACAAGTAAGTGATGGTTTTTCGAAAGGTGTTGTCTGAAAACGGATCATTAAATAATAGATGTGTTTATTTACTGGTCGGAATTCACAACAAAAGGATGGAGGCACCAATGACACAGCACAAAAATCTCAGATCCATATCCCTCGTGCCTGTTGTGTTTCTCGTTCTCACCGTCTACTTGCTTCAGTTCCTGTCTATCAAAGCCCTGGGGCTCGTTTCACCGGAGAACACCCTGCTCAAGATTTCAGTGATCTTACGCCTGACTGTCACTTTTTTATTACCGTTAATCGTCTTTGTAATCTATTATCAGCTACGCCCCATTGATGCGTTTGGCCTTTCCCGTCCACCATGGGGAAAAACCATACTGGCGGTAGTTATCGGAATGGTATTAATTCTGACCGTCAATATGTGGCTTCCACAGATCATCCCACCTTCCCGAGCATTGATACAGACATCCGGTTCGATCACAGCGTATGCCAATCTTCCGGAATTCCTGCTGGCGTTCCTGACTGCAGTAGTTTTTGCTTCTGTGACTGATGAACTTTTCTTCCGGGGACTCGTGCTTCAATATCTTCTCAAGCGATATGGAAAAATACTCGCCATCGTACTCACAGCACTGCTCACTGCTCTTTTCCATACGCTCGAGCCCTTCAAGCTTGTCCATGCTTTTCTTATGGGCGTTATATTCGCCTCATCCGTAATCTGGACCCGCCGCGTGTATACCAGTATTATCCTGCACGGTCTGCACAATGCGCTGGCTCTCATCCCCCAGGGATAAATATTCTCAATATTATATAACCTCCAGGACAAAAGAAGGAGACCTGCATGAGATTAAAGTTCGGTTTCGTAATCATCGCTGGGACTATTGTGCTTTCAGGAAATCTCTTACCGGCACAGCATCATCCCGGACTGACTCTTCGGCAGACATTTAACCGCTATGTCGAAGCAGTACAGCATTCAGATCTGGAAACGTTATTTACCACGGTGACCACAGACTCCGAGTTTTGCTTTCTCACCAGTAGTGGCGAGTATATCACTACCCGTCAGGGATATTATGATTTCCATCAACGCTGGTTTCAGGAGGCGAACTGGGAGATGCCGGTGGAATTACTGAAGGTGCATGAAGGAGAATCTTATGGGTACACCGTGGCCAAATTTTTCTACAAAAGCGAGACTCCCGATGAGAGAATTTATAATCTTGACTCTTATTTCACCCTGATATTCAGGAAGGAAGCGGATGCCTGGAAAGTGGTAACAGATATATGCACCCCCATCCGCAGGTACATAACTGACCCGGAAGGCGAAGTGGAATATACTCAGGACCAGGAATATCTGTTCGACATCTTTCGCAATCGCCGGACGGTTCGACAATTCAAATCCACTCCGGTTCCGCATGCCCACATCATGCGCATACTCAATGCCGCCCGGTACGCACCCACTGCCGGCAATCAGCAGCCATGGAAATTTCTGGTGGTGCAAGACCGCAATACTCTCGACCAGCTAAAAGAAAAGGCCCTCGCCTGGTACATCGAATCATACCAGGCAAAGAGACAACCGTCCGAAAACGAACCAGAAGCAATGAAGAACTCCCTGCGACCTGTGCTGCAGAATGTGCTCTCGGCCCCGGTGTATGTTGCTGTCCTGGTGGATTCTCTCACAAAGTATCCCCAGTATATTATTCATGATGGCACACTTGCCGCCGGATATTTAATGATCGCAGCCCGGTCGCTGGGATACGGTACCGGATTTTTCACCACTTTCTTCCCGGAAGACCATATGAAAGAGTTTTTCGATATCCCCGACCGGTATAAACTGATTTGTTTTACGCCCATCGGAATCCCGGAAAAATGGCCGGAAACCCCGCCTAAAAAGAAATCAGAGGATCTTATCGTGTTCGAACATTTTTAAATGCAGCAAATGCCATCTAATGGAAGACGGATGACTTATCTACTATTGTCGTTCGTAAACAGATAAAACATGTGGATACTGTTATGAGATTCTCCCTGACTCTTTTCATCGGCCTTGGAATATTTTCCGCATTCACACTTTGGTTGTGTGAGGAAAAGAATCCCTTCAGGAGCTATGCACCCGATGTACCCGGGAAATTCCTGGCGGGTATTGAAAACTATCATGAAGCCATGTGGGTGGGAACTAACAGTGATTCTATTGGCATACTGTTGAATGAAATGGTCAAATCTTCAGAGAAGCGCTGGATCGGAGGCGGAATTCTCCCGGACGAACATTGCAGACATGATTTCTACTTCGACCCCAACACGGTCCTTATCGCGGAATCCACGGTAGAAGGGATGCAGACGACTATTCACCAGATATCTGCCAATCCGGATTCTTTTGCCTCCCATGGATGGAGTAACGGCTTGACCGATCACGCCTGGTATGTACTGGGGAAATTTCTGGAATACAGAACAAATGGGTAATTGCAATATTGGGATCAATTATCATATACTTACATTTGGTTAAGGGTATAAAGGATACAAGCTACATAAAAAGGACATCAAGTCTCTGAGATGATACGAATAGCCGGAATTCGATGGCGGGGTATTCTGCTCGTCACGACTCTGATTGTTCTCACTGCCTGTGGTGGTGAGGACGAAAACCCGGTCGGCGCCGTGCAGCCGGATGTC
>DATFLS010000201.1:0-2619 GCA_035267465.1 bacterium | reverse complement strand
CTTCTACAGCGGATATTTACTGGCGGTATTTATCTCGTTCCTCATCACAATCCTTGCCATGGTCAACGGGTTCGAAATCTATTTCGGGGGATCATTCCGACTCCCGTTTAGCAACAGACGTATCCGGGGCACCGGTGCCCGCTGGGCCGGTGGCGGACTGCTCGCATTCGGGCTCCTGGCACTGGTGAGCCTCCTCATCTCTCTGCTGTTCTGACTGGTGAGTGAGTCGGGACAATGGAAGAACGAGTAATATTCCGCCGGGGCTCTCACTTCCGATACCTCCGTTTAACTGTAGTTAACAATGAGCATTGAGTATGGTCCGGGGTACGAGAAACTGAGATCACTACATACGAATGTACCTGGTCTCTGATGATGCAGTACCTGACCATTAGTGTTTTTATCTGTCGAGATCTTTTTTTCCTGTGTGCATCGGTGTGCTATTCGGGGAGACAGGGAGGTACTCCACCGGCACCGGGTCCGAAATTAAAAATTCCTCTGGGAAAGGCACGGTGCTCCCAAATCCCATTTCTATTTATCATCTGCATTTCATAGATTCGATATGACATCTTCCTGAAACAGATCATGGAAATTTGCAGGCACAATTAAGAAAACGGTTTACAAACTCCCGGATTGGTGTGTGGGTAGTGAACAGTACCTGCTTCGTCGACCTGCACATCTCATTCTGAGGAATTGATATGGGACGTGAGAATCTCAATAAGCCATATACAGCGGAGATATTATGCAAAGAATACTACAAACAGAGGCGCCTAAAACGGTGATATTAATCCGGCTGATGGTGGGATCGGTCTTTCTCTCCGAAGGGATACAAAAGTTCCTGTATCCGGCTGCACGCGGGGTGGGACGGTTTACACAGATGGGGTTCCCGAACCCGGAATTCTTCGCCAATTTTGTGGGCGTGTTCGAGATTCTGGCGGGAGTGCTTATTCTGATCGGCCTGTTCACCCGCCTCGGCGCGCTGACTACGCTCATTATTATGACGGTGGCCATCGTGGTCACGAAACTTCCCATTGCGTTCGGAGCAAGCTTCGGACCATTTGTACTGAGAGACCTCAGTAATTATGGATTCTTGAGTATGGCCCATGAGATGCGCACGGATTTCGCCATGTGGCTGGGGAGCCTGTTTCTGCTCATCCACGGTGGTGGCCCGTGGTCAGTTGATTTCAGACTCCAGCAGAGAACATCTTTGAATCATGCTGATTCCATGGAATGAAAGAAATCGCGGTCCTCTTTTTTAAGCTCGGATGCATCGCTTTCGGCGGTCCCGCGGCCCACATCGCCATGATGGAGGATGAAATGGTGCACATTGAAAGCGAAGAATAATTTGAGGCAACTGTCCCGTTCCTCCTGTGCCGATTAAATGAGTCAATCTGCAAATTTTAAAAGGAGACGAGATGAAATCCAAACACAGGATTCTACTCGCATTAGACGGTGTGGTGAATGTAATACTCGGAATTGCACTTCTGTTGTTTCCGGCCGGACTGCTTGATCTCCTGGGAGCGCCTGAAACCTCGACCTACTTCTACCCGGGTATTCTCGGTGCGGTTATCTTCGGTATCGGTGTTGCGCTGTTCATGGAGCTCCTCTCGGAATCGAAGGCTATTCGCGGACTGGGTCTGGGCGGCGCCATTGTCATCAATCTCTGTGGCGGTGGAGCACTGCTCGGCTGGTTGCTGTTCGGATCGCTCGCGCTGCCGCTCCGGGGGTATATCATCTTATGGTCGGTGGCCATCATTGTACTCGGCCTCGGGGGTGTTGAACTTGCGACGAAATCCTGGAGTTACAATGTGTGACACAAATAAAACCTGGGTGCTTCAACATGGTATCCGGAAGATGGTCTGTATTGACCGTTTGCCACAGGACTGCACTACTTTCCAGAATATTTGCTTACATGGGAATCCCACAATGGGCGGCCCCGGAGGTTTGCTTTGATCAGGGACAACCAACCCCTGGCGGGCGGCAATAAAAGGAGCCGGGTATGGGGCCTTCGACGAGGCAATTACTCTCGCGGCGAGCTATATTCCATTTTATATTCTAACTCATTATCTGGGAACTATTCATTTTAATAATCTTGGTGACGACTGGATCGTGGTCAAGCGCATCGGAATTTCCGCGACGGGAGGCGTTGTCTACGGGGAAACGTTTGGTACTCTGGTGGGAGGCGTCTCCGGACCCTGCATTTCCTGGTATATGAAATTTTAAACGGTCACCGGGTGTCTGTGAATTCTCGCCGGATCGGGAACTTCCTGCCGGTAATTTTCAGGTTTACCATTTGCTTTATATAAACCAAGCCCCGGTAGCCGGGATATCTGTCCGCTATATCTCGAATCAGCCTCTTCTATAATCACCGGGTACCGGAAAATGCCGAACTCCCGGTTGCTTCCCTGGGTTTGGTCATCTATCTTATCACCATACGTTGAGAGCAGATCCGGAACGGAACGGCACATTTCAGTCCAGTAATCAAACTGATTCATCAACTTAATGAAGAAAGGCACACGTTGGCACAAAGCTCCTGTCCGCCGGGTATGACCACATCCGAAACCAGACCATCTCTGGAGCGGGAGACCATCAAGCTGCAGCGATCCGGCATCTCAGAGTATG
>DATFLS010000200.1:0-5614 GCA_035267465.1 bacterium | reverse complement strand
TGGAGCTGATCGACGTTCAGTACCGTTTCTCCGTTCACCGACAGAATGAAGTCCCCGGTTTGCATGCCGGCTCTGGCAGCGGGTCCGTGCGGTTCCACTGCCACCACCTCCAGGGCCTGCCCGGCGGATAGCCGGTGATACCGCATCGTTCTGTTATGGAGCGGCCGGGTGCGGACTCCGATGCCCAGATACCCCCGCCTGACCTTGCCATGTATCAGAATCTGCGAAATAATCCATCTGGCCGTGTTGGAGGGGACGGCAAATCCAATCCCCTGGGCCATGGGGATAATCGCCGTGTTCACGCCGACCGTTCGTTCCCCGGAGTCCAGAACCGGTCCCCCGGAATTGCCCGGATTCAGGGGCGCGGTGTGCTGAATAATGTTTTCGATGAGCCGGCCAGTTCGGCTGCGAAGGGCTCGCCCCGGGGCGCTCACCACGCCCGTGGAAACCGGCGATTCGAATCCCAGAGGATTTCCAAGGGCAATCACCAGGTGACCGGCCTGCAAACGATCTGAATCTCCCAGCGGGGAGAACGGGATGCCCGAGGCGTCCACCCGAATGACCGCCAGGTCTGTCGCCGAATCTGTGCCGATGATTTCTCCGGTCAGGGCGGTCCCGTCGGTCAGGGTGGCCTTCAACTCTCCCGCGTCGGGGACTACATGATCGTTAGTGAGGATGTACCCGCCGGGAGTTATAGTCACTCCTGAGCCAGAGCCGGATCTTTCCCGCGCGGTACTCCGAGGTCTTTTTCCATGGGAAATACTAACAACGGACGGGCTGGCAGTGTTGACTACCGAGATCACGGTCTGTGAGTGGGCGTCCAGCAGGTCGGCGTCGGGCGCGGGCTTGGAATCCCGATTCAAGGAGGCGGTCGATTGATGGTCTCTGTTGGTACCGGGATTGTTAATGAGCTGGAAAATGTATTCTATGTCTCGCGTGAAGTTCATGTGTCTTCTCCATAGAGTTGATTATCAACGCCCCGGTTGAAGGGAAGTTCTGCTGTCCACCACGAGAGACGGAGTGTATCACCGCATCACCGGGAACTCAACTGATGCTCTTTAACCCGGCATCGTCAGGCGGGTTCCGAAATGCGACCCCTGTCAGTTTGGGTTGCGGTGCTGTTCCGAAGAGTCGGAATGGTGGGATCTGATCAGCTCTCCCGATCCCGCTCTGTCCCATTCAGGTTAATCGTGAACTATTTGTCCGTTCTAGGTAATTGCAGTCATTCCAAGAAAAAGATTGACTGGTCTTCACGGCTTGGGTAAAATTCTTTAGCATTCGTGAATCCGGGATGAAATGAGAAGAAAACCGGGCCGCCGCCCGAGGCAGAAGACGTGTGGAAAATTTTCGGAATATTTGATATCTTCGGGATATTACACCGCCGGTTGCGAACAGGACGAACCATCCCTGCATGCAACCATCTCTGGGAAGATGATGCTTAGAACGGCCTGTGATTCCCCATCATGCTGATTGTAAGAAAATGATGAATCCCCGAATGCCTGCCTGACGCGAAGAAGACGTGAGATAATACACCAAAGGAGGAGTCTTATGAAATCCGGACGTTGGCTTAAGGTGGGATTGACGCTGGTAGTATTGACGAGCGTTATCCTGTTCTCGTGTGCCACCCGAAAGGCGTTAAGCCCGTATAGCGGTGACCCAGAGTCGGGTCTGCAGCTGCAGTATATGTTTCCGCAGGACCGGGCGCTGTCCTATGAACTCCTGAATGAGATTTCCCAGGAGATGGAGATCATGGGGCAGACGAACAGGATGAATATGAAAACCACCTACACCTTCCAGGTCCAATCGAAGGGCATGCATGCGAACTATCATAACCTGGATATCTCGCTGAGTGATATGGGGCTTGATATTTCCGGGAGTCAGGGGAGTTACTCGCCCAACGTGAGTTCCATCATTGGAAAGAATTTCGCCATGACCGTTTCAACGGTGGGGAAAGAGCTGGATCTTTCTGAGGCGGAGGCCATGACCTATGATTTGGGACCAGCCGGGCCACGCAGTATCAGCTCGGATTTTCAGACCATATTCCCGGATCTGGCAGATCGCCCGGTCAAAATAGGTGACAGCTGGGTGAGCAGGGACACGATTGTGATTGCGAGTGGATCCATGGATATGTCTCTGATGTTTGCCAACGTCAACACGCTGGAGGGAGTGGAGACTGTGAACGGGCGTGAGTGTATCCGGGTAGCGGTCGAAGTCTCCGGCACCCTGACCGGCAGCGGAAACCAGGGAGGTGTGGACCTGGATATGGACGGCGATATCGCCGCCTCCGAAATCTGGTATTATGCCTATAAAGAGGGGTATTTCGTCAAGTGGAATTCCGACGGTGAAACCACCGGGAAAATTCTGGCCAGCGGTCCACAGAACTTCACCATTCCAATGACTATGACGACGAAGTCCCGGTCAGTCCTGCTGGACTGACCAATCGTCCTGCAGGGGAACGGACACGCCTTATCGATCGGGCAGGGCTTTCCGGGAGGAAACACGATCATTTGTTGATCTGAATGGATCCAACATCGCGATTCACAGGCAGAAATGCCTGGCTGCGGATTGACCCTGGTTTCTCCCAGCGATTACTGTCCGTTCCGCCGGCAAGTTGCTTCACGGAATCTGCGTATCCAGGGAAATGATGCTCTCATTATGAACTCGGCTTTTTTCACAGATCTGATTATCATACTGCTTCTGACGATTCTAATCGTCTATCTTGGCCACCGGATCAAACTGCCGATAATTCTCGGATTTCTGCTTACCGGTATCCTGGTCGGTCCCTACGGCTTTCATATAGTGGCCCAGCGACACGAGGTGGAGCTGTTCGCGGAAATCGGTGTGATCCTGCTGCTGTTCGAGATAGGGATTGAGTTCTCGCTGCGGGAACTCTTCCGGGCCCGTAAAATGGTGTTGCTGGGGGGCGGGTTACAGGTGTTCGTAACTATTCTGATCGTGGGACTGATTTCTTTGTTGACCGGAATCGGCTTCTCACAGGCCTTCATATACGGAGCGATCGTTGCCCTGAGCAGCACGGCAATCGTATTGAAATACCTGAAGGAACACGGCCTGCTGGATACCCCGTATGGCGGGATGGCCGTCAGTGTACTGATTTTTCAGGATCTGGCCATAGTTCCGCTGCTGCTGATAGTGCAGTTTCTTTCATCTGCCCAGGAGGCAGCACCGGGCCTCTCTCTCTTCATTATCGGCGGCAAATCCCTGCTGTTCATCGGGCTGACGATTGTGCTGGCGAAATACGTATTTCCCCCTGTGTTGCAGCAAATCGCCCGAACCAGGAGCCGGGAGCTGTTCGGCATCAGCGTGATCGGGTTCTGCTTCTCGCTGGCCTGGCTGGCCGGGTGGGTCGGGCTGTCGGTAAGTATCGGCGCCTTCCTGGCGGGACTGATTGTCTCCGAATCCGAGTACGGCCATCAAACGCTGGGATTTGTCCTGCCGTTCAGGGATCTGTTTGTCAGCCTGTTCTTTATTTCGATCGGCATGCTGCTCGATCTCGGGTTCGTGCTGCGCTACTGGTATCTCATTTTGCTTTGCGTTGTGGGGGTGGTGTTAATAAAGTCGGTGCTTACGACACTGGCGGTTCGTGTCAGCGGAGCCTCCCTCCGGAATGCCATTATTGCCGGGCTGGGTCTCAGCCAGATCGGCGAATTCGCATTCGTACTGGCCGAAGCCGGGCACCAGGGGGCGCTCATCCCGGACTTTTTTTATCAGCTATTTCTGGCGACGGCCATTATTACCATGGCGTTGACCGTGGTGTATTTCCCGGCGGGGGTTTCACTTACGGAATATCTGAGCACACATCGGATCTTTGGCAACTATTTTATTCCCAGAGACGGCGAAGAGCCGGTGACCTCCTACTCCAATCATCTCATTGTGATCGGATATGGCGTCATCGGTCGCCATATTGCCCGGATGGCCGATAAGAGCGGAATCCCGTATTCCATCATCGAACTGAATCCGGAGACTGTCCGGGTTGAAAGTGCCAAAGGGATTCCGATTATTTACGGAGACGGTATGTTCGAACCGGTGCTCGAAAAAGCCGGACTGAAACACGCACGGATGCTCGCCATTACCATTCCGGATCCGGTGGGAGCATTGCGCATCACCAATATTGCACGATCACAGAATCCGGAGGTTTCCATCATAGTCAGAACCAGGTTTGTCAGAGACCAGGGAATGGTCAGCGAAGCCGGGGCGGACCAGGTGGTTGCTGAAGAGCACGAAGTTGCCGAATCCATGGGCGTGTACATTCAGCAAGAATTCGGACATTCCGGATAAACGGGATACCGGAGCAGCCTGTAGATGGATAGAAAGAGAGGAAAGGGGCCCTGCACCACGCCGGGGATAGAAGGACATAGGGTACATAGGGTACATAGGTACAAAGGGTACATAGAGTACAAAGGATTCGGAGAGTATTGGTGTCCAGTATCGTACAATCTCCATTGAAGATTCATTGCCAATTCGAGCTCATTTATCTCGGATACGTGTCTACTTAAATCCTTATGGAGCTATATACCTGCGTACTTATGTCCAGTATGTACCCGATGTACTTATGAACCCGTGATGTGTGGAGTGTGGGGATCTCAGGATAAATAACAGGAGCATATGATGAATCACTTCGGGCATATGGACATACGGGTGACCGATATGGAGACAGCGATGCCGTTCTATTCCGCGGTGTTGCCATCGCTGGGATTGACCCGTGAATATCATGGAGCCAAGTGGAAGGTGTTCGCTTCCGAAGACCCCCTGCCGCATACCGCCTACTTCGCTATTACCGAAGATCCGAATCACCGGCCGAATGCCAACCGGATAGCATTCTGGGCCGAGAACCGGGAGCAGGTGGATCAAATAGCTGAGGTTCTCAGAGAAGTCAACGCAAAGATCACAAGCGGGCCGCAGCTGTTCCCGGAATATAGTAACACCTATTACGCAGTCTATTTTGAGGACCCCTGCGGCAACCGATTGGAGGTGGTTCATAGAACGGATTAAGATGTAATGGAATTTCAGTTAAAGAATTGTCTCCTTCGGCCCTGGAGTAAGGAGGACGCCGGTTCGCTTGCCCGGTATGCCAACAATCGGAAGATATGGCTCAACTTACGGGATGCGTTTCCGCATCCGTACAGTATTTCCGACGCCAGACAATTTATACGAATGACCGGTAAACAAGATGACATCACGGTGTTTGCTATCGAAGTGGATGGTGAGGCAGTTGGGTCGATCGGATTTCACCCGAACTCTGATGTAGAGCGGATTTCCGCAGAGATCGGTTACTGGCTGGGCGAACCTTTCTGGAATCGGGGGATTACCACCGAGGCAGTGAAAGCTGTTACTTGCCATGCCATTGATCAGCAGCAACTCATCAGAGTCTATGCAGTTCCCTATGAGTGGAATGCCGCATCGTTCCGGGTGCTGGAGAAGGCAGGATATCAGCTGGAGGGACGGCTGCACCACAGTGCGATTAAAGACGGCAAGATCATTGATCAATTACTCTATGCCTATGTTGTTGAGGGAGAGATGGCCGGATCGTAAAGTGACCGGAAACTGTTTATAAAGGCGGAGATAGGGGAGAACGGAGAATGGAACACGGAAAACG
>DATFLS010000199.1:0-2140 GCA_035267465.1 bacterium | reverse complement strand
CCATTCTCGATGAGGTCAAACCGTTGCGGACCTATTTTACCCTGGAGACTATGCCGTGGGCGTATCCCGATTCACCCGATGCCTATCTGCATCTGATTGAAGCCATTGACCGGGATCGGTTTGCCGCGCATCTGGATCCTGTCAACCTGGTGTGCAGTCCCCAGCGATATTTCAGCAACGGAGCGCTCATTAAAGAATGTTTTCGGAAATTCGGTCCATATATCCGAAGCTGCCATGCCAAGGATATCTTACTGGACACCCGGTTAACCACCCATTTGGATGAAGTCCGGCCGGGTACCGGAGAACTGGATTATGAGGTTTTTCTGCTGGAACTCAGCAAGTCTCGGGACGTTCCGCTCATGCTGGAACATCTGGACACGGCGAAACAATATCAGCTGGCAGCGGATTACATCCGGTCGATAGGCGCAAATATGGGGTTATCGGTCGGTGGAGGATGATTGACTCTCGTGTGATGCGTGAACCGTACATATATTCTCCTCTGGTATGCGCTTGTCGCGGCGGAAGTCTCGATGGACCGAACGCGGAACCCATCTCTGGCATACGGATGACAGGTGACCGGAGTGCGGAAACATCTTATGGAGAAGGAAAAAGGTCTCCGATTACAGCAAGTAATAACCCTTGCATGCGATTGAAGACTTGTCTAATATTGATCGGAAATACAGGGGTGAATACGACAGAAAATGTTGAGTGAGATCCGTCTACAATCGTCTATACAATCCACTCTCTCCAAGGATGCGTAGTTCAGTTTTCCTGGTGTTACCTGCAGTGAACGCCAGGCACATGGAAGCCACGGTTCAGAATGAAAAGAATACAGGCAGAATGCCCGGGAAGTCGGTTCGGGGAGAAAGTACTCCTGAGATAGAGACACAACGACACATGGTGAAAGGAAGAACGGGCAATTATGTCTACGGAAACCAATGAAATCCAGCGTCTCCGTGCTGCAGTTCAGGAACTGGCTGTGCTCAATGATATTGCCACTGCCATCAGTTCGGTCTATGAGCTGGATCAGGTGGTTGAGCTTATTGTGTTGAAATGTGTGAAGCATTTGAAGGTCGAGCAGGGAGCGGTGATGCTGCTGGAAGATGAGCAGTCCAGCAATCCTTTTCAGACCATGGTTCGGCAGGCGGATTCGCAGACCGAGATCATTCCGTATCATCTGGGAGTTCAGTTGTCCGGATGGATGCTGCAGAACCAGAAACCGCTGATTGTCAACGATTTTCAGCATGACGAACGATTCAACGTGGGCACCCACCTGGAATTTCCTATTCGGTCGCTGCTCAGTGTGCCTTTGCGACTACAGGGCCGGATGATCGGCCTGCTCAACGTGTTCAATAAGCGTGACGAGTCCGGGTTCAAAGAGGAAGATCAGCGCCTGCTGTCGATTATTGCCGCCCAGTCCGCCCAGGTGATCGAGAACGCCCGCCTCTACGAGGAAGAGCAAGTGTTGATGCGCATGGAGGAGGATCTCCGGGTAGCGTACGAGATTCAGGTGAATCTGCTTCCGGAATCCAATCCCGAGATTCCCGGGTATGATATCGCCGGGAAGAGTATTCCTGCCCGGAAGGTCGGCGGCGATTATTATGATTTTATTCAGATCAACGAAGATCGCTGGGCGTTTTGTCTCGGGGATATCTCCGGGAAAGGGGTGCCGGCCTCACTTTTGATGGCCAACCTGCAGGCCACACTCAGGAGTCAGACGCTGTTCGGGAGTTCCTGTAAAGAGAGTCTGACCCGATCGAATAAACTGCTCTACCACAGTACGGATATCCAGAAATTTGCCACACTATTCTATGGAATACTGGATTGTGAGCGCCACCATATTGAATATTCCAAAGCCGGCCACGAGGCTCCTTTTCTGTTTTCGAAGAACTCCGACGTCCGACGGCTGAATACCGGCGGTACAATTCTGGGATTCATGGAGAACTCTGCATATAAGGAAGAGACAATCTCTTTTAAACCGGGAGATGTGTTGGTAATTTATTCTGACGGGATAACCGAAGCCATGAATGAGGAGGAGGAACAGTTTGGTGAAGAAGGACTGGAACCGGTGATTCGCGAACACATCGATTTACCCGCCGAACATCTGATTGGCAAGATTGTGGAGGCTGCCAGGGCATTT
>DATFLS010000198.1:0-4371 GCA_035267465.1 bacterium | reverse complement strand
CTGTTTGAAGTGCGCGGCTGGCACCGGACTGACAAGTACATGTACCTGCTGCACCCATTCTCGGACACGCTCCCCTATGGACAACCACCAAAACTCACTCTGCAGTCGACGCCGGATTACGCCGGTCTGACTCCGGACTGGCATCCGGACAAAGTTCACATCGGTTTGAACCCGCAGGCCGTGGCAGACTCGCGGCGCTGGCCGATATCTAATTGGATCGAGTTTATCCGCTCGTTCGATCCCGCCGGGATCCAGTTCATTATTTTTGGAGGCCCGGATGACACTCGCCGAACGGTGAAGATTCTGGAGCAGGTTTCGGGGGATGTGATCGACGTGACCGGGAAACTGGCGCTGGAGGACTCCATCCGGTTGATGACCGGCTGTGAGGTGTTCGTCACGAACGACTCCGGCCTGATGCATGTGGCGAATGCCATCGGTGTTCCCACCATCGGATTCTACGGGGCGGCGGATATCACGAAAACCGGCCTCCGGGGCAATATCTATCGGAATCTGAATGCCGAGGTCTACTGTAGTCCCTGTGTCAGGA
The DNA here is from genome assembly GCA_035267465.1 of bacterium. Lineage (GTDB taxonomy): Bacteria > Fidelibacterota > JAANXI01 > JAANXI01 > JAANXI01 > DATFLS01. The sequence goes on along the minus strand of DATFLS010000198.1, from coordinate 3,824 downwards.
ATACCTGTTTAAATAAAACAGAGCCGCTGGTCTGCCTGCATTCAATCCCGCCGGCCTGGCCTCTGCAGGCAGTACAGGATTTCATCGACCCCGGGCTGATCCGGAAATCCACGGATTCTTAGTTCTCTTTCTTCTGCTGACGGGCGTATTCTTCCGGGTATAGCTTCCGGGCACACTCATCGCAGATTCCATGACTGAATTCAGCATCCGAATGATCCCTGAGATAGATTTCCAGTTGATGCCAGTAACCCTGATCGTCCCGTATTTTTTTACAGCTGGCGCAGATCGGTATGAGGCCCTGGAGGGTATTTACTCTCTTGAGCGCCTGCTGCAGTTCATCAATGAGCCTCTCACGCTCGACTTCTGCCTGCCTGATCCTGGTAATGTCTTTGGCCGCGCACACCACCCCCGCAATGGCTCCGTTTTCTTCCCACAACAGGGAGGTGGACATCAGCACCGGAATCACTTGGCCCGTCCTGGTGACGAACAAAGTCCTCCTGCTCTGCAGCGGGTGCTCCAGAAGTGCGCCGGGCGATTGTATCGGAGACTGCAATAACAGAGTATACGGCTGATTCAGCAGATCGTGTTCTTTATATCCCAGAGAATTCAATGTTGCACGATTCACTGCCACAATATCACCCCGTCCATTAAGTAACACCAAAAAATCGGACATGGTTGAAATGATGTTCTCCGCCGCGAGGGCAGGGGTGATGGTGAGAAACTTGTACTTCACAATGGCATAGGTCATACCGACTCCCCAGAAGAGGGCAGCCCAGTTCGCTACTTCGGGAACCGAGTAGATGCCGATTCGCGGGAAAAAACCACTGAGCAATATACCACTCACCAATGATACGCTGCCGGTGAGAAATAAAATTTTGGCCTGGTTTCTCTTCACCACCTGTTGTGATTTCCGCCAGATAACCAACAACACAACCAACCCGGCACCGATTGCAGAAATATAATAGACATCAAACAGGGAAGTCCAGAGAGAATCGGACCATTTCGATCCCCATCCGAAGGGCAATTTCACCAGATCGGCAATCAGGCCGCCGGTCCACTGTTTATAGATGAAGATCACCGGAATGATGAGGAGCCCGGCGATCACCAGCTTTTTCGGTATCCGCAGATTCACCTCGGAGAAGATCAACACAAAGATAAGGAATACGCTTCCCAGGGATGACCAGCCAATGGAATTGAAATTCACGAAGAAACGAACCGTCTCCCTGGGGACAGCCGGATTGTGGAAAAACACATTGCCGAAGCTCCAGATGGCAAAACAGGTTAAAAATCCTGCAGCGACCCGATTCAGGTTTGCTCCGGGATTTCTCCTCAGGGCCAGAGCTGCCATATGCAGGTAGAGCAGAAAAACACTAAAATGAATATAGGGCAGAACGTATTTCATCATTTTCCACAATCATTCAATGCCCGTTATTCTTTATAAAAGCTACCGCTGTATTTTGGCGTTCATTCTCGTTCAGGACACCGACTGAATCTTAGTCGGATCACCCCAGGTGAACGTATCACTGGCATTGTATTGGTATTATCGGCACGCGGAAGGAGATCTGAAACAAGAACCCGGCAACAAAAAGGTGAGACCTCGTTTACCGGACAGTACTCACCGCATTATTTGCTGCATCGAAACCGGCATAGACCGCCTTTTGATTTAACTCCACCAGGTCGGATTTTTTGATGATGGTGGCCATCTCATTCAAGGCGACCTGTTTGTCCAGCAGTCCGGTTTTGGCGATAATGGCCCCCAGCATCACCATATTCGCCGCCTTGGTATTCCCCAGCCGGTCGGCTATTTCCGTGGCGTCAATCGGGATAACCTCCACGTTGTCTCTGGCAGGAGGAGTATCGATCAGGGATCGATTGTAAAAAATATCTCCTCCCGGTTTGACAGAGGATTCGAATTTTTCAAGAGAGGGTTTATTCATTGCCACCAGAATGGTGGATTGTGCCACGAGCGGTGAACCGATGGGTTCATGGCTCAATTTCACATCACAGTGTGCTGTGCCGCCCCGCATCTCCGGCCCGTAGGATGGCAGCCAGCTCACATGATATCCCTGCTTCATGCCTGCTTCAGAGAGGGCGACGCCTAACAGCAGGATCCCCTGTCCGCCAAAGCCGGCGATTTTAATTTCACTGTAGGTATATTTTTGATCCACCCCGGGCAGTTCATACTTGGTAGTCTCTTCCCGGGCGACATCCAGAATTTGCCGCAGTTCAGCCGCGGATCCGGGTTTTTTTCCATTGCCGGTGGAGTCGGGAACTGTCACTTCCCGGTTTGCAAGTACATCTTTCAGCACTCCCAGAGGAAATTGCTCTGCCAGGCGGGTTTGCACCCACTCCTTTGCTTCCACCGGAGTCATCTTCCACCCGGAGGGGCACGCGCTGAGCGCTTCCACCATGGAGAACCCTTTGCCTTCCATCTGTGCTTTCAGGCCCTTCCGCACGGCCTTTCGGGCTTTCATGGTATATTTCGGATCCCCGATCAGGACGCGCTCAATATAGGCGGGCGCGTCGAGGGTGGCGAGTAATTCCGATACCCGAAGCGGGTAGCCTTCATTCCGAACCGTCCGGCCCCGGGGCGTCGTGGTGGTGCTCTGCCCCAGTAAAGTGGTCGGCGCCATCTGTCCGCCGGTCATCCCATAGATAGCATTGTTGACAAAGAAAACGGAGATATTCTCCCCGCGATTCGCCGCCTGCAGGATGTTGTTTCCGCCGATTCCGGCCAGATCTCCGTCGCCCTGGTAACTGATCACGATACTGTCCGGATTGGCCCGTTTCAAAGCGATGGCCACGGCCGAAGCCCGGCCGTGGGCGGCCTGTACATTGCCGACCCGAAAGTAATAATAGGCGAACACGGCGCAGCCCACCGGGCTCACAAAGATGGTTTTCTCCCGGATACCGAAGTCATCCAGGGCTTCGGCGATGAGCTTATGGAGCACCCCGTGACCGCAGCCCGGACAATAGTGGGTGGTCAGTTTATCCGCGCCCGGTTTCCGGTCGTAGCGTTCGTAAAATGACTGCGCTTTCTTGAGTATATTGCCGCTCATACCGTTTCCTCCTTTCGCTCCCGGACCTTCGTAATCACTTCTTCGGTGCTGATGACATTGCCTCCCATGCGCCCATGGAAACAGACCGGCACGGCATTGCCCACGGCTAACCGCACATCATCAACCATCTGGCCGTTATTCAATTCCATTACCCAGAAAGATTCCACCTGGGGAATGTATTCCCGGATCTCCTCCACCGGAAACGGGAACAAGGTGATCGGTCGGAGCATCCCCGCTTTGATTCCCAACTCACGCAATTCATCCACGGCGGAGTGCAACACCCGGGACACAATGCCGAATCCGAACAGCATTATTTCGGCATCATCGCACCGGTACGTCTGCACCCGGACTTCCTCTGCCTGCATTTGCCGGTACTTTTTCTGCAGGGATTCATTCAGCGCCTCGAGATCATCCGGATCGAGTTCAATGGAAGAAATCAGATTGTCGACGGTTTCCACGGTGCCTCTGATTGCCCAGGGCTTCTCAGGAATGTGTTGCACCGGTTCCGGAAATTCAACCGGTTCCATCATCTGGCCGATAAATCCGTCCGCCAGCACATAAACCGGATTCCTATATTTATCCGCCAGTTCGAATGCCAGCATGGTTAAGTCGCACATTTCCTGGGCACAGTTCGGCGCCAGCACCAGCGCCCTGTAATTGCCGTGCCCGCCGCCCTTGACAATCTGATTGTAATCGGACTGCTCGGGGGCGATATTCCCCAACCCCGGACCTCCCCGCATAATATCTACGATCACACAGGGCAGT
>DATFLS010000197.1:0-7166 GCA_035267465.1 bacterium | reverse complement strand
GGACTATCAGAGAGCCACACGGTACGACCACCCGGGAATTGGATGAGTGAACAGTCATGGCTGACGTATTAGAAGGCAAAGATCTGGTGAAAATTTACGGACGGCGCACCGTTGTAAAGGACGTATCTTTTCAGGTGCACCGCGGTGAAATTGTGGGATTACTGGGACCAAATGGCGCCGGGAAGACCACGTCCTTCTACATGGTGACCGGGATGATTAGTCCGGAACGGGGACGCGTGCTCCTGGATGGGGAAGACATCACCGGAATGCCCATGTACAGACGGGCCCGGAAGGGCATCGGGTATCTTTCCCAGGAGCCCTCGGTTTTCCGGAAATTGACGGTGGAACAGAATATTTTACTGGTGCTGGAAATGCTCGGTTATGCAAAAGACGACCGGTATCGGCGGCTCGAAGAATTGCTGGATGACCTGAAAATCAAGCATTTACGCAAGAATCGGGCCGATTCGCTCTCAGGAGGTGAGCGGCGACGGACAGAGATAACTCGAGCTTTAGTTTCCCAACCAAGTTTTTTACTTTTGGATGAACCGTTTGCGGGCGTGGATCCGATTGCGGTAGAAGATATTCAGAACATTGTCAGGGATTTGAAAAAGCGAGGAATCGGCGTATTGATTACGGATCATAACGTGCGGGAAACATTATCGATTACCGATCGGGCATATTTAATGTTCGAGGGACAAATTCTCAAAACCGGTTCTTCCGATTATTTAGCAAACGATGAAGAAGCAAGAAAATTGTATCTAGGGAGAAAATTCAAACTTGATTGATCTACGACAAACTCAACATCAGGGATTAGAGCTGCGGCAGACCCTTTCTCCGCAGCAAATTCTATTATCTTCCCTCATTCAGCTGCCGATTGTGGCTCTGGAGCAGAAGATTAAAACCGAGATTGAGCAGAATCCGGTGTTAGAAATTGAGGAAGATATCACCGAGGAAGCCAAAGAAGAAACCGACGAACTGGAAAGCGGCCTGGAAGAAGCCGCCGATAACGGTGAATCCGATGATCAGAAAGAGGAAGACGGCGACCTCGAAGCTGAAGAAATCGACTGGGATGAAATTTTAAATGATCCCGATGGATTCGAACCACAGTATTCTGCGTACAGCGGCCAGAAAGATCATCCGGATCTTCCGAATCCGGAACGCCTCTCACTGACTGATCATCTGTTAGACCAGATCAACTTGTTGCAGTTTAATGAACTGGAACGCGAAATCGCCGAACAGATTATTTATAATATAGACGACGTCGGCTATCTCTCCTGCGATCTGGAAATTATCGCGGCGAACGTGAGTTCGACAGTCGAAAAAGTTGAGGAGGTGTTGAAAGAGATCCAGCATCTGGAACCCCAGGGGATTGGAAGCCGAAATTTACGCGAATGTCTGCTCATTCAGCTGGAAGATATGGTGGAAGATAAACCGGAAGCCGGTACCGCCTACGAAATCGTTGAAAAATATTTTGATGATTTCGCCAATAAGCGGTTTTCCAAGATCGAACAAAAAGGTGGTTATTCCAGAGATCAGCTGCGGCTTGCTCAACAGGTCATTGAAAAATTAAATCCGAAACCCGGTGAAGGACTCATCGATCCGGAAACCAATTATATTGTACCGGATCTCATTGTCGAACGTGTGGACGGGGAATTTATCATCAGCCTGAATGATGGGAATATCCCCAAGCTGCAACTGAGTAATTACTATCTTTCCCTCTATCAGAAGGGGAAGAAATCCGGAGATAAAGAGACCCGGGATTTCCTGAAAAAGAAGATCGATTCTGCGCGCTGGTTTATCAACAGCATTCACCAGCGCCGCACCACGATGCTGCGGGTGATGCAGGCCATTGTAAACCGGCAGTATGATTTCTTTGACAAGGGGAAAGAATATCTGAAACCGATGATCCTCAAAGATATTGCCGAAGACGTGGATATGGATATCTCCACTATCAGCCGGGTAACCAACGGGAAATACGTACAGACGGAGCGTGGGGTCTTCGAATTAAAATATTTCTTCACGGAGAGTATAAAAACCGATAATGGTGAGGTGTCCAATCGGGTGATCAAAGACCGAATCAAAGAAATTATAGAAGAAGAAGACAAACAAAGTCCCTTGAGCGATAGCAAGATCGCCAAAAAGTTGCGGGTAGAAGATTACAACATCGCACGGCGGACGGTGGCCAAATACCGGGAGCAGATGAACATCCCCGTGGCAAGATTACGGCGCGAACTGGAGTAACGGTTTACCATCAAACGAGCCGCTGGGAATCCGCTGGTTGCGATTAATCAGAGCTATTTGCACCCATCGCAGCCCTTCATTTGTCCCTCACCATTCCATTCCCGGCAGGGATTCTTCGAACTTACTTTAATCAGAAATCGTCTGTATATTTTGTTTATAGCAAGAGTGAGGGGAGTCCGATGATGTCTTGGCTGGAATTAGGTTCATCGAGTAAGCAAGACGGATGATGGGTCTCTGCAGGGAGGTTTGAAATATGCCTGAGCAATATCATGGGACCACGATTGTTGGTCTCAGGAAAAATGGACGGTCTGCTATTGGCGGTGACGGACAGGTGACCATGGGAGACACAGCCACCAAACACAAGGCGGTGAAGGTACGAAAACTCTATAACGAAAAGGTGCTGGCCGGTTTTGCCGGTGCCTCGGCCGATGCATTCACCCTGTTTGAAAAGTTTGAGGGGAGGCTGGAGCAGTACAAAGGGAATCTGTATCGCGCAGCCGTCGAACTGGCGAAAGAATGGCGAACTGATAAGTTCCTGCGGCGTCTGGAAGCATTGCTTGCAGTGATGGATACCAAGTCTGCCCTCATCATTTCGGGAAACGGCGATGTGATTGAGCCGGACGATAACATTGTTTCAATTGGCAGCGGGGGAAATTACGCACTGGCTGCAGCCCGGGCATACAACGAATGTCTGGACCTCTCTGCGGAGGAAATTGTTCGCCGCAGCCTGGAAATTGCCGCAGATATTTGTGTATACACTAACAAAAATATAACGATATTGACATTAGACAATGAATGATAAGTTACAGTTACAGGGCCGGGAGTTAACCCCGACTGAGATTGTTGTGGAACTGAACCGGTATATTGTGAGCCAGGAAAAGGCGAAAAAGTCAGTTGCCATTGCGTTACGCAACCGGTGGCGCCGGCAGCAGGTGAGCGATAATCTGCGGGAGGAAATCCTTCCGAATAATATTATTCTCATCGGACCGACCGGCGTCGGGAAAACCGAAATAGCCCGGCGCCTTGCCAATTTAGCCAATGCTCCCTTCCTGAAAGTCGAAGCCTCCAAGTTCACGGAAGTGGGATATGTGGGACGAGATGTGGAAAGCATGATCCGGGACCTGACGAATATTTCAGTCAGTATGGTGCAATCGGAACACGAAAGTCGTGTGCAGGAACAGGCCGCCCGGCAGGCGAATGAACGCATCCTGGACCTGCTGATTCCACCCGGACCCAGCCACGGGGACGACGATGAAGCAGTCGATGAGCGGAGGCAAAAAACCAGAGAACGGTTTCGGGAACGCCTGGAGGCCGGCGATTTCGAAGAACGTATGGTTGAAATCAAAGTGCAGGATGACAGCATGCCAGTCATGCAAATTTTCGGGTCGACCGGGTTAGAGGAAATGGGATTGAATCTCCAGGATATGCTCGGTAATATGATGCCTTCCAAAAAGAAAACCCGGAAAACCACGGTCTCGGAGGCCCGGGAGATCTTAACGCAGGAAGAAGCGGGCAAACTTATCGATATGGATAAAGTGATAAGTGAAGCCTTGCGGCGGGTGGAAGAATCGGGGATAATTTTCCTGGACGAGATCGATAAGATCGCAGGGGGCGAAGGCAGAAAGAGCGGCCAGGCCGACGTCTCCCGGGAAGGTGTGCAGCGGGATATTTTACCCATCGTGGAAGGCTCCACCGTGATGACGAAATATGGTATGGTGAAAACCGATCATATCCTGTTTATCGCCGCCGGGGCCTTCCATATGACGAAGCCTGCGGATCTGATTCCCGAACTGCAGGGGCGTTTTCCCATCCGGGTTGAGCTGAACAGTCTGACCACTGACGACTTTGTGAAGATACTGACCCATCCCGAGAATGCGCTGTTGAAACAGTATCATGCGTTATTATCCACCGAAGGTTGTGAACTGGAGTTTTCCGAAGATGCCATTCGGGCCGTCGCTGAGATTGCCACCGAAGTGAATGAAACCACAGAAAATATCGGAGCCCGGCGACTGCATACGGTCATGAACCTGCTGCTGGAAGATCTCCAGTTCGATCTGCCGAACAGCGAGCTGGAGTCCATGCGAGTAACCGCAGAGTTCGTGTACGATAAACTCCGCGATGTGATGGAAGATAAAGATCTGACCCGGTATATACTCTGAACAGGTCGGGAGTGAACCCGGTAAAGGCCGGGTCCCATAGCGCGCCAACTATTAACCCATGAGAGAACGAACTTGACCAAAGATTTTCTGGCCATTACGGATTTATCACGGGAAGAGATTCTGCAGATTTTTGAACTGGCAAAAGTTCTGAAAGAAGAGCTGCAGCAGGGGATTACTCATCACCGTCTGTCAGGGCAAACGCTGGCCATGGTTTTTGCCAAACCCTCCGCCCGCACCAGAGTGTCATTCGAGACCGGGATGTACCAGCTGGGGGGCCATGCCCTCTACCTGTCGCCTGCGGACATTGGCATCGGGGAGCGTGAAGCCATCAAAGATGTGGCTCAGGTCCTCTCTCGGTATAATAACGGCATTATGGCCCGGTTATTCGAATATTCGCACATGGAGGAACTCGCCAGATATGCGACTGTCCCGGTTATTAACGGACTCACTGACTACAATCATCCCTGTCAGGTGATGGCTGACATTTATACCGTACTGGAACACCGGGGCCATCTCAACGCCTTGAAAGTTGCTTTCGTGGGGGACGGGAACAACGTGGCCAATTCCTGGATTAACCTGGCGGCCCGGCTGCCCATGCACTTTGTTCTGGCCGTGCCTTCCGGGTACGAACCGGACGAGCAGACAGTGGAGTACGCCCGGCAGTCGGGACTCAGCACCATCGAAATACTGCATGAGCCGCAGGCGGCCGTCAGGGATGCCGACGTCGTTTATACGGATGTGTGGACAAGTATGGGGCAGGAATCAGAGCAGGCACAACGCCGACAGGCTTTCCTTCCGTTCCAGGTGAATGAAGAGCTCCTCTCTCTGGCCGGGAAAGACTGCCTTGTGATGCATTGTCTGCCAGCACACCGGGGTGAGGAAATCACCGATGAAGTTATCGACGGACCGCACTCCATCGTATTCGACCAGGCGGAAAACCGCATGCATATCCAGAAAGCGTTCCTGGTCCGACTCATGGAAGGATAACCCTCCCGCGTCATCCCCGGGACTCCTAATCCTGCATAAATCTGATATCTGCAGGCTTCCTTCTGTCAGGGAGGCGGCAGCAACCGGCGCTCTCTGACCACACACTCCTGTGGACTGCACAATCGCTTCCCCGCCTCGGGAAAGAAGTGCCCACTTCGTTACATATTCAAGTTGACGAGAGTTCAGTGGTACTCTCGCCGCTCAAACGAATCTACCATTATATTGGGGGCTTTTTCCTCCGATTCCGGGATTTTAGCAATCGGACAGCGGATAAACTGCAGCATTATACGCAACGTGCGCAAATCATTGCAAATACCGGCAACTATTGCACAAATCACTCCTCTCATATGAATACAATATCCGTATTTCCCTGTTAACGGGAGAATATGTGATATAGAAAGTGAATATTTTTTTTTCACCGTCGATAATAATAAAAAAATAAGACGTTATTCGACTGGATTTGCGGTTAATAATGTCGGTATATCGTATCTATTCAAACTGCTGCTGGGTCCTTCGCAGAAGCGCCTGATCGGTGTCGGATCTTCCATTGGATTGCGGAACTACAGAACGTCTACCAGCTGCAGCCACACATACGGGGGGACTGAATTTGCGGGTATTTCACTTGGAAGTAGATCCTTTTCCTGGACCTTCATACTGCCATAACCCGGGATGATGTGAAATGGACGCTTCAATTAAATATAAACGGGAGAAGATCGATGAAATAATAGATTTAGTAAATAATTCATATATCTCGTCAATTGAGAAAGTTGTGACAGAGATCATTCGGGTGATAAATGATTCGCGTTCTTCGGCAAAAGATCTCAAGGAAATTATTGAAGTTGATCCCCCGCTCACCGGCAAAGTACTGAAGCGTGCCAATTCCGCCTTCTACGCAAGAAGGCGTAGGATAAGTGAAATCCAACAGGCCATTATTCTCATCGGATTTGATATGGTACAGGAATTAGCTCTCAGCCAGAAAGTATATGAATTATTTATGAACGATGACACTATCTATGGATATTCACGGATTTCGTTATGGAAACATAGCGTGGCTGTGGCGATCTTCGCAAAGATGATCTATCGGCGGGAATATGGTGAACGCGGTGATAATGCGTATGCGGCAGGTTTGCTGCACACACTCGGCATTATCATAGAGGATCAATTTTTACATGACCAGTTTGTTGAGATTCTGAAGATTAGTAAGAAAGAAGAAATCAATCTGGACGAGTTAGAGTATGAAGTGTTCGGCTTTAATAATGCCGATATCGGTAAAGCCATTACCAATACCTGGGATCTGCCTGTCGAACTCGTCAACGCAATCGGGTACCACCATCAACCCGGGAGAGTGCATTCAAAATATGCAAAGATAACAAAAACCCTCTTTATCGCAGATTATATCTGCCAGAAGTTGGATCTTGGGTATTCCCATTCACCATTTCATGATGGCGCCTTATTTCAATCCTGCCTCCGAGAATTGGGCCTTCGGGATAAAGCGCTGGAATATATTATCAGCGAGGTGCAACTCCAGGTGAAACAAATGGAAAAAGAGGGCTGGTTCCAACATGTCGCCTGAGAACAAATATAAAGATCAGGTTATTGCAGACCTGAAGGAACAGATCGAAGATCTGGAAATTCAGGTGAGGCATTTGTCCAATGATCTGCGGCTTACCAAGTCCGAATATGAAACCACGACGAGTAAATATTTTGAAATTTACTCGAAGATGGAAAAGCTCGTTGAGGAACGCACCAGAGAGTTGCAGGAATCGCAGAAGATCCTGG
>DATFLS010000196.1:0-9839 GCA_035267465.1 bacterium | reverse complement strand
CGATTCGGATCACCATTTCGTCCGTCACCAGCGATTCCCTCTGGCGTTGTACCTGGTCTGTGTATCCGGATTTCGCCACGATGACTTTAACAAAAGCCGACGGTCACTATTGGTTCCTCTACGAAGGAACACCCGGTGGAGTCCTTGAAGAAAACCAGGATTACCTGGTACTCTCGGATGGAACACGGCATCCGCTCTCCGAGTCCTGGGTGGAAGACCTCCCAGCGCAGGAATGGCTGTATTTCGCAGATGGAACTGCAGATCGTTCCCTGGTTCTCATTCACCACGCAGATGACACCGCGCTCGATCAATACTGGCCGATGGAAGGGAATATGACGGTCTTCGGATTCGGACGGGAATATCCGTGCTGTGATCAGTATCTTTCGGAGGTTCCCGCACAGTTCACCATCGGAGTAGTCGAGTCCCGCGAGTACGCCGAGATCGCCGAGTTTGTACAAATGATTCGCCAGGAACCGGATGTGAAATTGGGCAGGGTGGAGCTGCGGTCGGAAGTGGAATGAGGGAGAGTGCATCTCTTGCAATATTAACTGAGCGAGATGATTATATGCAAAAGTTCGTTGGATTTACAATTGGGACTGTCATAATTCTGGCTGTCCTCAGTATTCAAACCTGCCAGGGGACCAGGACCATTCCTCAATGGAAGCGATTTGAGGTGACGATGCAGAATTCCTCCCGGGAGGGAAATCCGTTTGATCTCGAAGTGACCGGTGAATTCACCAGTCCGTCCGGAAGGGAACTCGTGCAAATCGGATTTTACGCTGGTGACAATACCTGGAAAATTTACTTCATGCCGGACGAGACGGGAGAATGGCAATATGTAACACATTCATCCGATCCGGAATTAGACGGACGATCCGGTGGATTCGTCTGCGTGGAATCGGAGCTGGAGGGCCAGCTCTCCGCAGATGGGAACTCTTGGATTCTGAAGGGTGATGGTGGCGATTTTCCGGTGATCTGGAACCCGCCGGTGGGGGATGGCATGCATTGGGGTTTTCGGGGACGTGCGCTGTCGGATCCATCTGTGCAGGAAGCCCTTCGATTTGCAGATGAAGTGGTCGGGGCCCGGCTGCTGGGGTTCGGGGCGGTCCTGATTGTCCCGACCGGCTGGGCCGAACAGTGGCCGCAGTCAGCAGTGCCGTATACTCTGGGTCGGGAGGGGGAGCAGTTTTTCCTCCCGTTCTGGGAGAACCTGAACCAGAAACTGGATGCGGCGAGAGACCGGGGAATGGGTGCCTATCTGATGCTGTACAGCGACGACGAACAAACACCCGACCACTTCGGCTTAACCCCGCGCTCGCAAAAAGAGCTCCGGTTCTTCCGGTATGTCATTGCCCGCCTGGCCTGCTACCCTCACATTCTCTGGGATAGCGGGATTGACATTGGGGAGTATCGGAATCGCGCCTGGATTGACTGGTTCGCGGAGTGGTTCAGAGAGCATGATCCCTGGGAACACCCGGTGGGCAGCAGAACCGGAGGTGGCAGCGGCGGTGCGATGCCGGAAAACGCAACCTATTTCAGCACCGGCGGTGCGTATCTTCCTACCAGGGAGCAATTGGTCGAGTATCTGAACAGCGAAGTACCAGTGGCGCATACGGATCATTGGAGACCATTTGTGGAGCGGGGTGACTGGTCCCATCGGAAAATCCGGATTGCGCACTGGCGGTGCGCGTTAACCGGGTTCCAGGCGCTGTATCCGGACTATAATCAAGGGACCGTGGACTGGGAACAGGTGCTGCACGGAGGAGAGTTTATCGGTCATGCCACCACGTTTTTCCAAACTGAAGTCCAAGCCGATCTCCGAAAACTTTCACCGCATGACGAATTGGTCGTGTCAGGCGAAGGCGCTATCCTGACCGCCAATCCTGGCGAAGAATACGTACTCTATGATGAAGACGGTGGCAAGGTTCAGGTGGACTTGTCACACGCGTCGGGGACACTCCGGTTTCAGTGGTATGATCCCGGAAACGGGGAATCTCAGGAATCAAATTCGGTAAACGGCGGCACAATACAGACCTTTACCACCCCGACGTCAGGAGAAGACTGGGTGCTGCATATTTATCCCGAGGAATAATTGTTCGCTGATTTCACCAGAGAACAAGGTCCATGAATCTGTGGCTGAAAGTATATGAACAGGAGCCCTTGCCTGCTGCAAAAGATGTGGTGGAGATCCTTTGTGCTGAGTATCGTGAGTATAATGATATCAGCTTACGGAGCGTCCGGACAGGTGAATTTCGTCTACCAGTCTCTGGATTCTACTTATGGGAATGTCGCAGTTTGTGATCTCACCGGTGACGGAAAAAATGATGTGGTGAAGGTGTCCACCGGTGGAGAATCCCTGGTGCTCTATCGCTATGTCGAACCGGAATCCCTGGCCAAACATATTCTACTCAGAGATGTCCGGTTTCGCGGCGATCGGATTGCCAGCGGAGATATCGATAATGACGGCGACATGGATCTCGCAGCCGGGTTGAATGTTGTCCCGCCGGACCAGGAAGAGCGGTATGAGATCGTATGGATCCGGAATCCATTGCCCGGGGGTGATCCGACAATGGAAGACACCTGGACGATTCAGACTATCGGATCCCAGGATGAGTATGTCAAGAACATCGCCCTTGTTGATATGAATCTGGACGGGTATCTGGATGTGGTCACCCGCGCACACAGAAAAACCGCCCTCTACATCCAGACGAACACTTCCACCTGGTATAAAGATGTGGTCCTCGAGCACGAGAGCCATGAGGGGATGGATACCGGTGATCTGGATAATGACAATGATCCGGATATCGTCCTGAATGGCTTCTGGTTCGAAAATCCGGATAATCCGACCTATCAGGATTTTCAGAGACACGTCTTTGATAAGAAATGGTTCACCCCGGTCGACTATTCCTGGCGGGACAATAATGCGGAAGTAAAAATTGTTGATTTGAACCAGGATTATCTGCCGGACATTCTGATTTCACACTCCGAGCTCCCCGGGTATCCGATCTCGTATTACACCGCCAATCCGGTAGAGGATGTCAGGAACGATCGCTGGGAGGAGGTACAAATTACTCCGCAATTTAACTTTTGCCAGACTCTGGATGCCGGTGACGTTGATAACGACGGGGTGATGGAAGTGCTGGCAGCCAAATTCCAGCGTAACCCGGCGGAGGGCGAACGATGGACCAATGCACCACCATTTCCGATAGTACTCTATGATGCCAGGGAGGGTCCCGGATTGGAATGGGAACCAACGACGCTCTCCGGAGACGGAATGTATGCCGGTCTCCTGGGCGATGTGGGCAGCGACGGCGACCTGGATATTGTGGGTTCCGGGAGTTACTGGAGAGGGCCACTGCACTTCTGGGAAAATATGTTGGCCGAGAATCCGCTTTCGGTGGATGCCTGGACATACATCCAGATTGATGGTAACCGTGCAAAGTGGGGCGATTTCGACGACCCGGAGTGGCTGAAGTATTTCGGCCTGGACATGGCGGACGTGACGGGAGACGGCTATAAAGATATCGTTTCAGGTCGCTATTTCTATCGCAATCCGGGTGGGGATATGAACAAGGCATGGTCCCGCATCGATTTGGGCATCAATGTGGACGGGATGTTGTTCGTCGATGTGGATGGCGACCGGTACGGCGATATTATCGGCACGGCGTTGCCGGACGTATACTGGCTGGAGGCAAGGGACGAGCAGGGTAATTCCTGGAGCCTGCGCCGCATCGGTTATCTCGAGGAAACCGATCATATCAACGGACAGGGATACGCATCCGCCCAAATCATCCGGGGCGGGAAGCAGGAAATTCTGCTGGCGGCCGGGGATGGTATCAATTATCTGGAAATCCCCAGGGATCCGGAGCGGGATCAATGGCCGTTGACTCTGATTGCGCCATCTGCATACGCCGAGGGAATTGACGCCAGCGATATGGATCGCGACGGGGACATCGACGTCATCGGCGGGTATCTTACCGGCGGCAGGCAGTTAGTGCCCGGAACCGGCGACATCCGCTGGGATAATTCCATGGTTGCCTGGTGGGAGAATCCCGGCGATGGGTCCGAGAAATGGTCCCGCCACGATATCGGCGAAGCAACCCAGGCCGACCGGTTCGAAGTGGGCGATATCAACGACGACGGCCGATCAGATGTAATTATCAGCGAAGAACGGTATCCCGGAACCGAACCCAACGCCAGCCTGCACTGGTTCGAGGCTCCGGAAAATCCCAGAGATGGCGTCTGGATACGCCATACCATCTTTACCGGATATTCGTTGAATAACCTGGATGTTGCTGACCTGGATCGGGACGGGGATCCGGATATCAGCACCAATGAGCATAAAGGTCCGGCGGAGAAAACCCTGATTTTCGAGAATGACGGAGACGGGCGTTTCATCCAGCATATTCTCGGTCGAGGGAAAGAGGCACACCTGGGAGCGCAGGTCGCCGACCTCGACGGAGACGGAGATATGGATATGGTCAGTCAGGCCTGGGACGAGCATCAGTACCTCCATCTCTGGAGGAATGATGCCATTCCTGAAATCATACCAATAGAACCCTGACTTGCAGGCAACCGGCTCGTCCTCGAGTTGACAGTGCATACACATTGATCAGGAGTTGATCCGTACCTGCTGCGTTGCCCGGAAAACTCCTCCACGCATTCGACTTCATTCCACACTCCTTAACATCTCTGAAAAAGTATAATTAAGTGACTCCGGAAGGAGCCGCCCGGCGATGTGACATTCTTTCGGACCTGTCCTTTCAACATCGACTCCTCAGGCCCGGAGAACATGTACAGCCTTTCAGAGAAGGCATCCTAAAGTCTCCGACACAATCTTTTGACACTCTGCAACTGGCTGCTGACTTTACGCGGGATACCGCTGAGTTGGCGAGACCGGCTGCTGACCAGACGAGAACGCTGGCTGCGTAACCGAGAACGCTGGCTACGTAAACGAGAACGCTGGCTACGTAAACGAGGACGGTGGCTACGCAAACGAGGACGGTGGCTACACGAATGAGGACGATGGCTGAGTTGACGAGAATCTCTGCCGAGTACCACCGTAATGTTGATGACTGGCAGAGAATGACTGCCGGGCCTCCGATGAATGCGGCATATTTTTCGTAGGTCCCAGGGACATCCGGACCGTGGAAGGCCTTTCATCAGGGAGAACGATACCACGTCCTGCAGGTTCATGCCGGGAAATGGCGGAACTAAGAACTCGTCCGTTTTCTGTGAATTCTTGATCCGGAGCGGACAGCGAAGAACTGAAGTTACTGTACCCGGAACTCATATTGACGAACCACCCGCAAAGCCATTTTTCCCCGGCTGGTAAGGGGCATATATTTCGAGCGAAAGGCGGCATTAACGGCCAGATGTTCCAGTTCCTGGTTACTGGTGGTATTACGCAATACCCAGACGCTATCCACGTTGCCATCCTGATTGACCAGCAGTCCGAGCTCCACCAGACCCGACACGCCTTTTTTGCGAAGCCGGTCCGGATACTCCGGAATCACTTCCACCACCGGCCGGGGATTCCCGGCGCCGGGAAGGGCATGCTGTCGTCCGGTGCCCCCCATACCCATGCCGGCATCGAACTCCTCCAGGGATACCCTGAATTCATCGACGGGAATCACCTCCGGCAGATCTTCCATGGGCACAGGCACCGGAACCTTGGGCCGGCTGGGAGTTCTGGCAGGACTCCCTTGCACGGTCGGGGCTATTTCCGGAACCACGGCGATGGTCGTGACTTCCGAGAGTGGCGTTCGCGGGTGCCGGAAAGGGATGTGGAGTGCTGCAACTATTAGTACGATGGTTAAAAGCAGGCTGCAAGCCAGTGCCACGCGCAGGCGGAATTCATAAGCGTGTTCCCGTTCGAGCAGATGGTCATTCCGCCGTCGCCGGACGGTATGGTTTTTTACTAACATCTCATCAGCTACTGAACTTATTTCAGGAGTCGCCGGGACATACAGTGGTCGCTCCCGTGGAATCCCTCCGGGGATATTCCAGTCTTTTAGATTTAGTTCTTATGCTTCATGCTAATTCGTGTGTCTTCGCGGCTCTTTTCCTGGTTATTTTACCTGTTGCAGAATTCGGAATTGAATACCCTTCTCCACCTGCTGTCCGGAGTGCAGATCCCGGACGGTCACAGCAAGTGTATATAAACCGGGCTCCCATTCGCTGATATCCACCACAGACCGCTGTCGCTCCGACTCCGCGTTGCCCTGGTATTCCTGGTGAAGACTGACGCTCCGTTCCCCGGGCTGCAATCCCAACAATCGGCGCATCCCATTCCAGACTCTGCGCAGTCCGCCCTGAGATCGCTCCGCCGTGCTGATTTCCGTGGTGACCGCAAACCGGGTGCTTCTCCGTTCCGAGGCCGAGGAGAGGTTGTATACTTCATAATATAGGTGCAGCATCTGGCCGGGCTCGAAGGCGAAGGCCGGATTCGGAGTAATGCGCAAACTATCTCTGGAATCGACAGGATACCGATTCGCCCGGATATCGGATGCCAGGATGATATCACTGATCATCAGACTGTCGCCCCGATACGACGGAATTGTCAGCTCATTTCGGACCATACTGATATTTTGGGAATAATGGTTCTTGAGCTCCAGGGAGAAGAGATACTCCCCGGGGTTCAGCGACACAGAGGTCCGATCGGCAATTTGATCCGTCTCGCTGGTGTCCGGAAGCACGGATCGGGTATACTCCCGATTCTCGATCTGTTGATGGATATCGTTAAACTCGTCGTCGAACAGAAACAGGCCCCGGGTATAGGTGCCCTGATATCCGTTGTCAGTCGGACGGAGATCGGCAGGTTTCACCGGAATACCATACAGGATCTCGAGATCGGTCGCTTTGTTTTCCCCGCGGAACGTTGCCAGCTGGCAGGGAATATACCACAGTTCCCCTTCGGTCGGAAGCCGGTAATCTTCCGGATTATTCCGGAATTCCTGCCGGGCGATTTCGTTGAAATCAATGCCGTAATAAGCGCCGAGATCATAGCCGGTTCTGCCGTCACCCCAGGGATCGTCAAAGCAGAACGTTTTATCTTTGTAATACCAGAATTCGTAGTAATGGCCGGCGGCTTCCGGTCGTTTCCGTTTAATTTCCAGCGGCTCTCCATAACGGACATACACCTTGCCCCGGTCGGTCTGCAGGCCTTCGATATCTCTGGGCGGGAAACTGAACCTGAAATGAGCATAGGCACAGCGGGCATAATGTGCCACCCGGCGTTCGTTCTCCGGGGACAGGAACAGGGGATCCCGGGAGCGCCAGTATGCCCGATGATCCACAGCGGCTGCCAGCCCTTCCGCTTCTTCCGATTCCTGCACCTCCGGACCGGCCACCGGCAGCAGATATTGTGGAGATTCGTATATGAACTGTTCCCCGGATTGCATAAAGGTGAAGGCCTCCGCAAACAGCTTTTCGGATTGCTCGTATGCCTGCAAAGCGTAGGAAGCCAGGCCGGCGAATAACATGGTCTGTTTGTTTTTCGGAGCGCGTCGCAACACATGGTCGAGACGTTTCTGCAGTAATGCGGTGCTATCCTGTTGATAAGCCAGTAACCCCAATTCCAATAGTGACGGCCAGTGAGTCGAATCCGTCTGCAGCGCATTTTGAAAGGCGTGCTCAGCTTTCTCATACAGATTTTCGCCGAATCGGTCAAACCGTATCATTCCGACCTGGGAGAATTGATCTTCGAGTATCCGATCATAGGTTACAGCAGCTCCGGTGATATTTAATCCGACGGGAGAAGTACTTTGAGCGTCATACAAGCCCAGTCCGTATGCGCCGGGGTTCCGGGAGGCGTTGTACGCGCCGAAATAGCGCATCATGTTCTCGTCGAACAAGAGATATGGTGATTCCACCGAGATCATGGAGCCGTATGCATACATCTGGTCGCGATAATGCAGTCCCAACCGATAGAATGCTTCAATATTGGTGCTGTCGATTTTCAATGCACGCTTATACTGATCAGCGGCATTGTGGTGGGAGCACTGTTTTTCATAGATTGCGGCCAGCAGGAGATGAGAATCAGGATTATTCCAATCGACACGGAGTGCTTCTTTTGCCGCCTGTTCAGCCAGCATCCAGTCATACCAATCTTCGGACTGCAATAGCATTCTGGCCTTCAGTACATAGGCGTCAGCGAATGAATCATTCAGTTTTACTGTTTTGTCAAGGGCTTCCAGTGCCTGGGAATATTGGCGGAGGTCATAATAATTCCGGGCCAGTGCATAATATTTTTCTGCCTGTGCATGTCTTTCTTCCCGGCGTTTGCGGAAGCTCTCGAGAATCCGTGAGATCACACCCCGACTGGTCTCCGATTGGCCCACCGAATCCGTTCTCACTCCGCTCTGAGCACTATCAGATTGATTGACTTCTTCGTCCGCCAGGGCAGGAACCAGCACGCCCGGCAGAATCGCCAGTACAATCAGAAATTTCAGGAGATACGACCGCTTCATCATTTGTGTTAACCGGGTTAGAATCTTGCCGGTTTCATCTGTGGAATTTGTTAAATAATATACGGTATTCTCTGGAAAGCGCAAATTCAACGCGAATTCGTACTGCATTTCGTTGATGTAATGACTGCTCCCGGGGGTAGTTTCTCTATCGGAACCAACGCACTCTAATCTATTATATCATATTTTATACGGGAACGGAATTATTCTCTCAACGAATGCGGAGTGATCTGAAAGTATGTAACTCGTTCCCTGAAAAAAGTGTATGTCTTTCGGTCGTTTTGTTCTTATCTTGGAACACCGGTAATTTTTGAACAGCGGTTCAGACAGTTCCCAGAGATGAGTTGGCTGCAAAGAATCTTTGGGGATTATGCATATTAAGCAACAGAACCGAATCCAATAACCTGAAAGGCAGGATAGATGATGAAGCGTCGAGAATTTTTGTCCAGATCCCTGGCAGGGATTGGGGGATTGATTGTCGGGGGGAGACTGCTCGGCACGCTGCCGGAAGCCGCCGATTATGATCCGTACGGAACGGTCTCGCTGGGCGAAACCGGTATCACAGCCAGCCGGGTGGCATCGGGGACCGGCATGCGCGGATATCAGCGGTCCTCGAATCAGACCCGGATGGGCGCGGAGAAATTTCACCGTTTGATCCGGCAGTCATATGAGCGGGGCATACGCATGTTCGACATGGCGGACTTGTACGGTTCACACCCCTATCTGAAACCTGCACTGGACGGGATTCCCAGGGAGGACTATGTCGTCACTTCTAAAATCTGGTTCCGGCAAGGCGGACTTCCGGAAGAGGAACGTCCCGATGCGGATGTTGTGGTGAATCGATTCTTGAAAGAGCTGCAGACCGACTACATCGACATCGTTCACATGCACTGTGTGGTGTCTCCGACCTGGAACGAAGAACTCCGGAAACAGATGGATATCCTGGAGGAATTAAAGGAGCGGGAGGTCATCCGGGCACATGGAGTGTCGGTGCATACGCTGCCTGCGCTGGAAGTCGCTGCAGAAGAACCCTGGGTGGATGTCGTCAATACCAGGATCAATGCGTTCGGTGTGAAAATGGATGATACCCCGGAGAAGGTGGCCCCGGTCTTGAAAAAGATGCATCAAAACGGGAAGGGGATCGTCGGGATGAAACTAATAGGCGAAGGCCAGTTCAGAGATGATCCTGAAAAGCGGAAACGGTCTGTTGAGTACGTGGTTAATCTTGGTGTGGTGGATGTCATGGCTGTGGGGTTCGAAGCGATTGAGGAAGTGGATGATTTCGCCCGGATCGTTGGACAGGTGGGGAGAGCCTAATCATACTGATTCAACCTCTCACGGGTTGATACGGGGATAAAATTTGTATTCTCC
>DATFLS010000195.1:0-3365 GCA_035267465.1 bacterium | reverse complement strand
CAATGCCGACTCTGCTGGCTATGAGGAAACGCTTGCCAATGGCTATTACACCATGGCCATCCAGCTCACCGATACCGGAGACGTGGTGTGGGGTGTGGTGGAAGGCGCCCGGGTGCTGGCGGGCGAGCTGGCCCACCGGACCTATCAGCTCACCACCGATGTGAACCGGGGTGGCCTGGATCTCGCCATCTCCGACTCCCTGGCCAACCCCATCGAGATCACCCTGAGTGGAGCCGTGGCCGAACTCACCGAGGGGAACAGCATGACGGTGAACGCCACCACCAGCGAGCCGGTGGATTCCTATCAATGGTACCTGCAGGGTGCAACGCTGTCCGGCGAAACCGGATCCTCCGTTACCGTCGGAAGCACGCTCTCGCCTGCCACCTACTGGCTGAGCCTGGTGGTGACGGAAGACGGCATCGTGAGTTCGGAAAGTGTGGAGTTCGAGGTGGTGGCGGCTTCTCCGGGGATCGCCGGCACGGAGACCCGGATCACGCCCAGTACCGCATCTCAGAATTTACCAGGCATCTCAGGAGAGAAAATTGTCTGGCAGGATGACCGGGATGCCAGTCAGGAAATTTACATGTATGACCTGTCCACCGACACGGAAACCCGCATTACCACCAACAGCGCGGAGCAATACAGACCCGCTGTCTCCGGAGATATTATTGTGTGGTCCGACTGGCAGAATGACAATGCCGATATCTTTCAGTACGATATATCTACCAGTACCATCTCCTCCATTACCACCGCATTCGGACTTCAGGAGGTGCCTGATATCGATGGTAACCGGGTGGTCTGGCGGGAGGGCCGTAACGACAACTGGGATATTTACACCTACGATCTGAGTACAGATACGGAGTCGGCCGTTACCACCCACTCTGTGGACCAATACCAACCTGCCGTCTCCGGGGATCGGGTGATGTGGTCCGACGATCGGAATGGCAACTATGATATTTTTATGTACAACCTGGCCACCGATACCGAGGTGAGGCTCACCACCGAATCCGCCGAGCAGAGCAATCCTGCTATCTCCGGGAACCATATTGTATGGCAGGATGAGCGTAATGGCGACTCCGATATCTACCTGTTTACTATTGCACCGTGAGATCTGGTTTCCCTGGCCGGATGTCTCTGCTGCCTTTGCGGTGAGATCGGGAATTGGGAAGATGTGAAAATGCCCCGAAGGGGCTCCTCCGAAGCAAACGGCAAACGGCAGAAGTAAGGGTTGGGTAAATGTAGAGGGTCGGGGAGGAGCGGGTGCATTCGGTAACGTAGCCAGACAATCAGGAATCGGGCGACTTGAGGTCTCGTTGTCTCTGCGTAGGCCCGCTTTCTCCTCTCTGTTCCTCCGGGAGAGACTCCTCAGGCCCCCGGAGCAGTCCGTTTCCCGCCGAAAACCGACGTACTACTTATCCGGCATTAATAAATATAGTACTTAAGCCGAAAAATATGTTATTGTATAAGTTAAATATTACATTGTATTGGAAATAAAAGGAGTGTAGCACCGAAATCGTAAATGTAGCAGAAAAATCGCGAATGTAACACAAAACTCACGCATTGCACCTAAAATATTGAAGATGTAGCACGAAAAAACCAGGATGTAGCATCCAACTATGATCATGTAACAGAAATTTCACGCAATGCACCTAAAAGATTTCGGAATGTAGCACCCAACTAACATGTTGCAGCATCAGAATACGGGCATGCAGCGGCTAACCCGGGCATTGCGCCTAAGGTGTTGAAGATGTAGCGCTAAAATACCAAAATGTAGCACCCTGGAATTAAGATGCAGCATTCAACTGGGATAATGTAGCAGCAATTTATTGCGTTGCACCTAAAATATTTCGGAATGTAGCTGACAAATATCGTATTGTAGCGGTCAGAAATGAATGTGTACTATATTTCTCTCATGGTGCACTATGTTCATCCCTGACTGCACCTTAAAAATAGCAGGATGCAGCATAAAATAACGATGCTGCGGCAGCCGGACATGATGATGCATCAGCGAGAAACGGTGCTGCGTCAACTCTCTGGCTATGTGCGGCTCGAAATTTGCATACTGTCGCATGGATGAACGGGCGAGCAGAGTCTACCTGAGGCGGTGTGTTTGATATCACGCAGGATTTAGTGACGGAGTTGCTGGCGTCCGGTTTATCGGCGAGGATACTTCACTGTCCTGTTTGTGCTCGGGGTTTCCATGAAACACATTCTGAATAGAGTATTGTGGTGACCCATGCAATTACAACATATCCCCGGGATCCATGTCCACAGTGATCCGGTAGTTGCCGGAGGTGGGGAATTCGTCCATCCGGAGGACGGTCTGCAGGATCAGGTGGCGGAGCTGCGAGCCGGCGGGATCGTCGGACTTGCCGGATTTCAGGGTTACCCGCCAGTGGTAATTCCCCCGGACCCGTTCCATGGGCGCCGGCGCCGGTCCCAGGATTTGCTGCTTTGTGGTTCGCCGGTGCAGTTGGGAGGCGATCTTCATGGTCAGCTCCTCCACTTTATCCCGGCGGGGACCTTTCACGGTGATATTGGCCAGATGGCTGAACGGGGGGTAATTAAGCTCGTTGCGCTCCGCCAGGGTTTTGTTGTAGAACGCCTGGAATTCATTCTGGGTGGAGTATTTGATGCTGGGGTCGTCGCTGGCGGAGGTCTGGATGACGACTTCGCCGGGCTTCTCTGCCCGTCCGCTCCGTCCGCTGACCTGGGCCAGCAGCTGAAACGTGCGCTCCCGGGCGCGGAAATCCGGGAAAAACAGCCCGGTATCGGCATTGATCACCCCGACCAGGGTCACGTTTGGAAAATCCAATCCCTTGGCAATCATCTGGGTCCCCAGGAGGATATCGTATTCATGGTCCTCGAAGGCATCCAGGATCCGGCGGTGGGATCCGCTGCGGGTGGTGGAGTCCGCATCCATCCGAATGATGCGGGCATCGGGAAAGGCCTCTGAGAGCAATTCCTCGGCCCGCTGGGTACCCAGGCCGGTGTATTCCAGGTTCGCACCCCGGCATTCGGGACATTGGACCACCGGAGTCATCTCGTTGTCACAATAATGGCACAGCAGTTTGTTATCGATTTTGTGATAGGTCAGGGAGACATCGCACCGGGAACATTCGGCGTGCCAGCCGCAATCCATACACTGGAGCACCGGGGCGAATCCCCGTCGGTTCTGCAGCAGGATAATCTGTTCCTCCCGCTCCAGGCGGGCCTGGATGGAGTCGATCAGCGATCTGCTGAGAAAGTGGGGATAATCCTGGACCTGTTCCCACTCTTCCTTCATATCCACCACGTTAATCCGGGGCGGATTGGCCTCATAGGGGCGTTCGGGCAGTTCCAGCAAAGTGTATTTCTCACTGATG
>DATFLS010000194.1:0-5298 GCA_035267465.1 bacterium | reverse complement strand
TCGTGTAAAAGCAGCGGTGGATTATGCCCCCCATTGGTGTAGGTGAGCTTGCCCGTTTCTGTTTCCAGCTCACCATAGAAGAAGGTGGTGTATTTTTCGGAATTCGTGGATTCCACCAGCAGTTCGTTTAGTCGCGCAACCATCTCGTGAATCGGATTCTTGCTCCGGATGCGGCTGCGGTAGCCGGCGTACAGGTTCGCCATGAGAATTGCCCCGGGAATTCCCTTCCCGGCCACATCTCCGATAGCGATCCCGATCTTGCCGTTGGTAAACTGGTAGACATCATAAAAATCGCCGCCCACCTGTTGAGAGGGTTCACAAATGGCGGCGAAATCATAATTGAAACTCTCCGGCAAATTCTTTGGAAGAAACGCCCGCTGAATTTCTCTGGCGATTTCCATGTCGCGTCTGAACTGTTTCGTTTCGCTGACTTCCTGGTAGAGGGTGGCGTTCTCAATCGCAATGGACACCTGCTCGGAAAATGCAGTGAGCCTGTCCAGGTCGCTTTTGGAGAACGCATTTTCAACATCGCTCTCCAGATTGAACGCTCCAATCACATTGTCTTTCTGGTTATCATAGATCGGCACGCACATCTCTGAGACGGTCTCGGGGCGTATCGCCACATAATGAGAGTGCTCGGAGACCAATCCCGCAATAATCGGTCTGCGCTCGGCGATGCACTGTCCGACGATACCGGTTTCGATCTTCAACTTAATATCCTCGCGGTCTACATCCTGATACCCTCTGATAACCATCTCATAGACTTCATTCACCGGCTCCCGGATGAGGAAAATCCCGGCTGCGGAATAGTCTACCACCTGATTAAGCGAATCGATCACCAGCTGCAGCACCCGGTTGAGATCGAGCGACGAGGTGATCTTCTTGGAAATTTCAAACAGTGTGTTCTTCTGGAGTGCCTCCCAACGCATTTCGTTGTAGAGCTTGGAATTGCGGAGGACGATACCAAGATATTCTGTAAAATTCTGGAGATACCCATCTTCCCAGTCCCGGATAAATTCATAGGGGATGTTGCTGGTTACAATAGCGCCGGTCAGCGAATCGTTCACCTTCAGAGGTATTGCATAATTGAACAGCTTGTAGTCTTTGAAGCGATAATCGCGACGCCGCTGCGGCGTGGGATTGTACTGAAGCGCCTGCCGGTCCACCTTGCTGATTCGCCCCTTTTCTTCCATGTGTTTGATGATATCCGAGTCCGGATCAATACTGACATTGTCCAGGTTTATCGGTTCGGGCGCCCGGTAATTCACGATCCCATACTGCCCGTTATCGGCCAGGGCGATCGCAAGAATCCGGGCATCGAAGATCTCCCCCAGTTCATGCAGCACCTGATCAATGATCTCCCCGTGCCGCTGGGTGATCTGAAGACTGCGCATCAACTCCCGGATTCGCTGGCTGTTCTCATAGTACAGCGGATTCAGGAAACGGGTCAGCGTCCTGCGAACCATTCGACGCAGGGGCCGCACGGTCGACAGGATCATGACAATGGATAACAGCGTCAGTAAGAGGGGAGTGCGGCCGACCGGCGGAATCTCGTGCAGCAGTAAAATGCCGCTGGAATAAATCACCACCATGCATATCCACACCACGATACTATCAGTCTTTCTCAATGTCAGATTGCTCCTCTGAGATAGTCGAATCCAGATCTTCTTCCGTTGCGATTTCCTCCAGAAATTCCCGTACCGCCGGAACGATATAGATATTCGCGAGGTTAAAACGCAATAAATTTCGTGCAAGCATTCGCAGTTTTGTTGACAATAAATGATGCTTATTTAAAACAATTCGGCGATCCTGCTGCACCCGGCAATACCCGCCGTTAAAATCACCTTTTTCGTGTACTATTTCAATATCCAGACGCTCCGCAAGTTCCAACAGGAGCTGATATAAATCCTGGTCTTTCATCTCATATCCTCAGAGATATTCTCTCATCTCTTTTTTTCCCAAAGACGCAACCAGTTTTTTCACCTCCTCCGCCTTGCTTCGTTCAACAACCATGGTCACATCTTCGGTATTAATGATCACCATATTGTCCAGCCCGACAGTGGCCACGAACCGATCGGGTGAGTACACATAATTTCCTGTGGACTCCAGCAATAATGCTTCACCCCGCACCACATTTTCCTGATCATCTTTGTCCGCCAGCTCATACACGGAGGTCCACGAACCTAAATCGCTCCAGAAAAATTCTCCCCGCACCACGTAGACATTGCCGGATTTCTCCATCACCCCGTAATCGACCGATTCGCTCCGCAGGGTTTTCCATTCGCGCTCGACAATCTGGTAG
This sequence comes from bacterium, assembly GCA_035267465.1. Lineage (GTDB taxonomy): Bacteria > Fidelibacterota > JAANXI01 > JAANXI01 > JAANXI01 > DATFLS01. Next base: position 2,996 of record DATFLS010000194.1, on the reverse strand, counting down.
TAATCCTCCGTTCCCAGGGCGTCTCTGATTGTCATGGCGCTGTCATAAAGTTCGGGCATATGCGCTTTCATCTGGCGGAGAATGGTGTCGGCTTTCCAGACGAATATTCCGCTGTTCCAAAGAAAATCGCCGCTCTGCAAAAATCGCTGGGCAGTGTTGTAATTCGGCTTCTCTGCGAAGGTTTTCACTTTATAGACCTTCTCCTCCACCAGGGGCTTTTTGGTATCGTATTGAATATAGCCATAGCCTGTTGCCGGACGGGTGGGTTTGATGCCGAATGTGACCAGGCAATTCTTGTCCTGCAGCGCCTCGATTGCTTTCTGGAAATCCGTATAAAAGACATCCTCCTTCATAATCAGGTGATCTGCCGGAAATACGCCCATCACAGCATCCTCGTCCAACGCCAGGATATTTATGGTGCTCAGGGCGATAGCGGGAGCGGTATTTTTCCCGAACGGTTCGATCAGCAGATTCTCTTCCGGCAGCTCCGGAATTTCCTCGCGGATAGCAGCCGCCTGCACTTGATTGGTGATGATAAAAATTTCATGGTAATCCGATATATTATGCAGCCGATCAAACGTCACCCGTAACATGGATTGGTCGTTCAGGATATTCAGTAATTGTTTTGGTCGGTCTTTTCTGCTGCGAGGCCAGAATCGCTTCCCCACACCTCCTGCCATGATTACACTATACATAGTATCTCCTGTTAGCTTGTACGATACTCACTCGAACCTGTCGAGTTTATGTGGCGAGGTACTCCCGCACGTTCCCATTCAACGTTAATTCGCCGGTATACACTTCATCGACACCCCCCCACAGAATCCAGTCCTTGTTCTCTCTGGTTATCCGGAGCCTGCCCCCGGCAACCTGGATATCCGCCGGAATCGGAAATGCGGACGTCCGTGTGGCAACAACAGTGGACGCCAGAATGCCTGTCCCGCATGACAGGGTCTCATGTTCCACCCCGCGTTCGTAGGTGCGAATTTTCAGGACGGACTCATCGATCTGGATAAAATTCACGTTGGTGCCTTCGGGTTGAAATCTCCGGTCGTATCGGTAGCGGGCGCCGAGCCCGGCCACATCCTCCCGGTCGAGGTCCTTTGCATGCAACACAAGATGGGGCACGCCGGTCTCAAGAAACCAGCCGGTTCTCCCTCCATCCAGGGAGATCTGCCGGGGATCCGACTGTACCATCAGGGCGACCCCCAGGTGATCGTCGCGGGCGAAGATCCGGTGGTGGCCGTCCTCGGCGAGAAAGCTGCCTTCATTCTCCCAGAGACCAAGCTGACGCGCCAGCCAGGCGAGTGCGCGGCCACCATTCCCGCACATGGCGGCCATCGACCCATCGGCATTGAAATAGCGCATGCGGAACGCAACTTCTTCCGCCTTTCCATCTTCCAGCAGGAGGAGGCCGTCAGCGCCCACACCCGTGCGACGGGCACACACAACCGCTGTGAACTCCGGAAGTCGGGCAGCCTGTAATTTGGGTTCGCGATGATCGATGACGACAAAGTCATTCCCTGTCGCAGATAACTTCCAGAAAGGCAGCCCCATCGTCTCAGTCCAAAAATTTCAGATTAACGGCAGAAGTCTCCCATCGGGATCGTACTTCGATGCTGTCCTGTAATATAACGAATTTTTCAGAAGGGACAAAGGGCAGAGGGCGTCCCGGTGAGTACGTGGCGGATGAGTCGGCATCATAGTACGCTTCAAACCAGTACGTCCCCGGCAGTAACCGTCTGAATTCATAGCGATACTGATTGTTCACCCGGGTTTGATACTCCTGTTCCGGATCCATCAGGTGCGCCCGGACCCGGATGCGTCCGGGTATCCAGGCTTCCGACGCTGCCACTTCTCCGGTGACGGCTCCATAGCGCGTTCCCGGTTCGAACTGGAAGCTGCCGGAGGTGAGTGAATCACTGTATGTGGAATCCCGGAGATCACGAACCACCGAATCTACGAGTGTCCAGCGTAACCACTGCCCGGCAGGCCAGAGGGAATCAGGCAGAGCCACCAGTGTTCGATTATCTCGCCGGATGATATCATAGGTTCCGGTATCAATATTTGAAATATGCAGTATACTATCCGGGGCCAGCGGTTGGATGGCACGGTTATACTGGATTGTGAACTCCCCGGATTGCGATACGCCCGTGGCACTGTCCTGAACGCTGATAGCGGGTGGCTCCAATGCCAGGGTATCTTTTGTGGTTGACAATTCAATATCACGACGGTCGCGCTGCATGCCGAACGGGAGACCGAATTCATCCGTGAGATCACGAGCAAGGAATAAGTACGTGCTATCCGGCGGTAACTGATACTGTTCTACGTAATACTCCGACGGTTGTTCTCCCCGGGATACGGCAGCCGGGTGGAGCGTATCATTCTGCTGGCTGATGAACATGAAGTCCTGTTCATCCGGTTGCTGCTGCGGGACCCGGTTAAAGCCCGCTGTTAGCTGGTGGCGATTTTGCTGACTGACTGTTGTTAATACCAGAGAGTCCGCAGGATATTGAAACATTTTCATGCGCAATGCGGTGGTGGTTATGGAATCGGTGACGGTCCAAAAGGTATCGGAAGGGACGCCGGTCTGTTCCCCGGAATCATACAGGAAATTCCGGTTCTGATCCCCGACTGCCAGAAAAAAGTATTGTCCCGGCTGTATACTGCTGAATTGAAATACGCCGTTCGGTCCCGGATTACTGATATAGTCCGGTCGCCGGCGCAGCAGAGAATCTAACTTCAGTCCTTCATCCCTGTACGCGACGACGGTGACGCTTCCTTCACCGCTTTCAGGGCGGTATATCCGGCCCCGCATGACGCCCCTGTCTATTTCGGACCCGGTACTGAACGCGAGCTGATAGCTCTGGGACAACCGGTTGCCGCGTAAATCCGCAATCCCGGTTCCCAGCGTGATAATGTAGGTAGTGGAGTCCTGCAGGGGCTCCCCGAAATCGATAGTGACCCTACTCCGGCTCACATTCACTTCATAGTCGGTG
>DATFLS010000193.1:0-3849 GCA_035267465.1 bacterium | reverse complement strand
TACCCGAATGGTATGATCGCTGATATCCAGTAATTTGGCTGCGACTCCGATGGGGAAAATAGGTTCGGATTCCCTGGGCATACAATACCTATAACTTTAATTTAAAGATTTCTTTGAATTTAAATTATAAATTTACAATATTCATGCCAGGCTCATGCCCAGGAGTAAGGTATCCATCGGTGTCTTACTTTCTTCTTCTGTTTGCAAACACCGAAATCGACCTGTGAAAAGTCCACTGCATACCCTGGTCACCGGAGATCTGATCTGAGAGATAACGACGGGGGCTACCGGACTATCTGTCCCCGGCAGCCAGCTGGGAGAGCGGACATCTCCCCACTCTTTCGCAGAGGGTGCCTGAATGCCCGTCTTCATTCCAGTGTTGACTTATACAGAGGATACTCATTGCAGGCAGGAGTGTGCTTGTGACAATCGGAATAGATGTCTCGCATTAAATGAAATTGATTACCATCTACTTACTACCCCCGCGAATCCGTTCTCAATAGCGGGGAAACATCGGATGTTAATTTTTTCAGCGATCTTTATTGAACTTGAGAAACTGGATTATTGAGATTCTTACTTCTTGGAAGAAAGATAGATGTTTGTAGAAATTCTCAACAATACTGACAACTTCCCCATAGCGTGCAAAGCCCCTCTTCCGGAACAGGCAGATGACTTATTGGTATCCGAACAACATACTGTAGATAATCAAAATTATTAATGAAATGCCAAGTGAGAGGAAGAGGTAGCCGAAAATCTTGACAGCCCGGAGCCAGCGGGACGACATCTCGACTGTGACGACCCGTTTTTTTAATTTGCCGCTTTCTTTTAACTCGGCATACTCACGAGGCCGATCTTTCCGGAACTCGTCCAGCGGTACAAGCCCGGTAAAGATGACCGTATCCATGGGGAACGCCTCCGGCCGGAGGTGGGTATTAAAAAAATGAATGGTAAAGATAAAGCCGACCGCCAGTAATGCTTCATCACTATGGACAATGGTTGCCACATTAATGAGCCAACCCGGAAAAAATTTCGTAAAAAATTCCGGAAACCAGAGCATTAATCCCGAAAATCCAATCACGGCCACTCCCCAGAATACAGCGAAATAATCGAATTTTTCCCAATAAGTCCACCGGCCATAATCAGGTCGTGGCCCTCTTCCAAAGAACCATTTCATGGTATCCTTGAAATCCTTCAGATCCTGCTTATTAAACATCAGGTTATTTTTGCCAAAGAAAAATTCTTTGGAAGAAACCTTCCGTTCTATTTTGCCTTTTATCAGAAAATAGAGATGAGTAAAGAAGTATCCGAAAGTAATCACTGCGGCGAAACGATGAATACCGCCTGCTACCTGAGGGCCACCCAGGAGATCCGCCAGAAACTGCGCCCAGGGCATATTGGCAAATTTCAGCATCATCCCGGTCAATGCTAATGCCATGAAGCTCACAATCACAAACAGGTGCATAATTCGTTGTTCGCTGGTAAAGCGCCTGATGTAATATTTTTTGTGCGGGGATTCCTCTCTTTGCTTTTCTTTCACCGTCTTGAAGGATTTCGGCAACCAGAGCAGTGTATGCATGCCAAAGAACGAAAACACCCCGATCAGGAGAACACTCATGGTCCAGAATGTCACATACAGGGCCGGGTATTTATCGGGGTCATGATGGGTGGCATGCGTCAGGTATCCGGTAAAGCGGCGGTTGGCGTCCGGATGACATTGTTGACAGGTTTCCACAATATTACGAAACCCGACCCGGGAATCGGGGTTGTTCACATTCTGAATACCATGGGCCCCGTGACAATCCGAACATTTGGCCGCATTGATATTTCCCAGAGTATATGCCTTCCCGTGCATGGTATCGAAATAGGTATCCGCCAGATCCTCATGGCAGCTGCCGCACTGATGGGTGACCTCGGTGAGGAATTCGCTCTGGCCATGCTCCCTGATGGTATGGGACGAATGACAATCCGCACAATTGGGCAGTTCTTGATTCACCTCCGAGACCTGTGGATTATGGATACTGGAGGTGTATTCGTTGAAAATACCCCGGTGGCAGGTGCCGCAGGTCGCCGGGATGTTTTCTTCATAGATGGAGGATCGTTCCTCATGGCGATCCAGAATCAGGTGACTGTTGTGACAGTCGATACAGATAGCACTGGGTAACAATCCTTTCTCCCGTAAGCCGACTCCGTGAACGCTGGTGGCATAATTCACAGTGACATTCTGCGCCTCAACATCGGCCGCCTGGGAGGCCGGTCCTTCCTCCCCATGACACTCTCCGCATAGTTGTGGAATATTCGCCCGGAAGGAAGGCGATTCCTCATTCTCAGGCGAAAGGGTCGCATGATCCCCGTGGCAATCCGTGCAATACGGAACGTCCTCATTCTTATGGAGATAGGACTGCCCGTGCGAGCTCTGAAAATAGTTTTCTGCAACCTGGGCATGGCAATTCGAGCAATCAACCCGCCCCGCCGTTTCACAGGGGCGTTCTCTCTGGGGATCCACATCCGTGTGACATTTCACGCACGCAATCGTTTCATGGACGGATTCATCCAGGACTTCGCTTGTAACTGTCATCGAAACCTGCTTACCGTCAACCACTTTATGTATATCCGGTGCTGAATGGCACTCCAGACATTCCCGATCCGAAGTCCGGATGACGATGGCCTCTTTTCTGGCTCTATGCGGTCTGTGACAGTCGGTACACGCAGGGATGGCGCCTGGTTCTTCTTCCCATAATTCACCCCTGATAACCTGCACATGGACATCCTCGATTTTGGTATGGCACTGCATACAAGTGCCGGCCACATTTGTAATCGAAACAGTGGATTCCAAATTGGTATGTGGCAGTATCTTATGATTCCCGTGGCAGTTATTGCAGGTGGCGGTGACCGTCAGTCCCTTCTGAAAGAGCCCCTCCCCGTGAATACTTTGCGAATAATTTTCCAGAATATTGTGTTCGTGAATATTGTAGACATTTGCGACGGGAGCTCCTTCCTGATGGCATTTCCCGCACAGATAGGGGATGTTCATCTTATAGGTGAGGGACTGCTCGTCCGTGGGAGGGAGAATTTCGTGATCCCCGTGGCAGTCTTTGCAGGTCGGCGCATACGGGGCTCCTCGTTGGTAGGCCTTCCCGTGAATACCGCCCAGGTAGTCTTTATTCGCTTCATAATGGCAGGTGCCGCAGTCCACCCGCTCCGCTTTTTCCGGATGAGGAAATTCGGAGATATCCCAGTGACAACCCACGCACCCGCTTTCCATGGAATGGATCGATTGGTTATATCCTTCCTGATTCACGACCAACGGCTTCCAGTCGTCAACTCCCATGGATTCCATCATGGTGGCATCCCCGTGACACATCAGACAATCGTCATCTGTCTGGGTATAACCGGGATGAATCCAGGTAAGTATGATTACGATCAAAAAGCCAAGCCGGTATACCCGATTCATTTCAGTTTACTCCCGTATGGCACACAGATAACCGCAACTTGTACCACCAGAGATGGTATGGTGCCTGCCACCCTGAATTCAATGTGGGAATCGTGATTTGAAAGAAATTTCAATCTCATGATTTTACGTACGAATACCTTTAACTCAGCTCTGAAAACCTTATGTTGTCCTTTGATCAGGTACGAGAAAAAATTTCAGGCGAAAAGAACGATTTAGTCGTGCGCGTTTTGACCTATAAGTAATGTGTATGTTTACGCTATGAAATTGCTCCTTCTTCGCATGCAGAAGACACGAAGTCTGAATTATCCGTTGTGTCTTTCACCCCCGATCCTGCAGATATTTTTGCACCGGCAGCGATAATTCATCGAATTGAACCCTGCCGTGCTCATACTCTTCCA
>DATFLS010000192.1:0-2695 GCA_035267465.1 bacterium | reverse complement strand
CGATACTGCTCATTGGTTGGCTTCCACTGCCAGGAGGTCCCCATAGTGTAGCACGCTTCCCAGGGATCGATACTCGTTTCTTCCGGAAGTTCCTGGCCGGTGGATGCGCTGATTTCCGGCGTTTCCATTGCACCCCGTGTGACCACGATATCCGGATTCAGTTCCCAGCACCACTCACGCAGCCCTTCCGCCGGTCCGTCAATAAAGATGATGTCCACCGGACCATAATTGGTAAGCAGCTCTTTGATCTGGGCTTTATCATGCTGCATGAGCTCCGGATTGTTCACCGGGAAAACTTCCGGTCGACGCCTGCTGATAGTGGTGCCCTGCCGGTAGAGGAAATGGAAGTCATCGGGAGAAAAGTAGAAACCGATAGCGATGTCCCGGGATCGAAACGCCTCCACCAGTTCGGCGGTGATATCTTTAACGTATGGCGTATTCATGATGTTGAAATCCGTGGTCTCGGTATCAAACATGCAGAATCCGGAATGATGCTTGGCGGTGAACACCACATATTTCATCCCGGCCAGTTTCGCCAGCCGGGCCCACTCATCCGGATCGAACCCTGTGGGATTGAATGTGCCGGGTAATTCGTTCACGAACTGTTGCACATACTCATCCGATGCTCCCACCAGTGAGTGGCTGATGACGGAACCAATCTGGCTGTCGACACTCCAGTGAATAAAGAGCCCGAGCCCCAGATCCCGAAACCACTCCAGCCGTTCGGGCTTATTACCCTCCTGGGCCAGGAGTGAACCAAACAGCAACAAAAGGCTGAGGATGAGTGTTCCTGTCATCTTCGTAGCAAGTTTGAATTTCATCGACTGCTCCCCGTCGGTTCTCAATCATTATCAAGTTTTCAGGATGAGAATATATCTCCGTTCGCATGCGCGGATTCCGATCCCCTCATCCAGAGGAGGTACATTTCACCTTTATAATCTATGGGAGAAGCGCAGCCTCTTTTTTACACCCGGAGACCACACCATTGCATCGACCTATTACTTCCCATAGAGCGGACCGAAGTTCTCACACGCCCGGTAATCGGCTCCCTGATGGTCCATTGCGCCAAACATTCCCCAGGCGCTGGGCCTGAAAATTCTGTCTTCGGAGACATTATGCATGTTCACAGGAATCCGGAGCATGGAGGCCAGCGTAATCAGCTGGTCGCCAATATGACCATAGCTGATCGCCCCATGGTTTGCCCCCCAATTATACATAACCGAATAGACGTCTTGAAAAGGCTCCTGGTCTGTGAGAATCGGTGCAAACCAGGTGGTCGGCCACGTGGGATCGGTGCGCTGATTTAACGTGTGGTGGACATCGCCTGGTAATTCTACGGTGTAACCTTCCGCCAGCTGCAATGCCGGTCCCAGCCCTTTGATGAGATTGATCCGGAACATGGTCACCGGCATCCCGCCTTCCGTGAGGAACACCGAGGAGAATCCGCCCCCGCGGAAATATTCATTGATAGCCGGCGCCCATTCCGTGGCATCCAGACATTTTCGAGCCTCTTCCGGAGTGATGTCCCACCAAGGTTTCATCACCGGCTCGCCGTTTCTGGTCTGCTGTCCGCTGCCGTCCAGGGTGGCCGATCCGGAATTGATCAGATGGATAATCCCGTGTTCTGCCCGCCCCTTCAACTTCTTCCCGGCGACCCGTTGCACCGCTTCCGGGCTCCAGAAGGTTCTGACATCTGCAAAGATTTGTGCGGTATCGGTGAGCAGATGGCCGAACATCATCGAAACACCATTCAGGGTATCATTCTCCGTAGCCAGTAAATAGGATTCCCGAATCCCGTTCCAATCAAAGGAGGTATTTAATATGGCCTCCATGAAATCACCATTGGGAAAGTGATCCGTCCACTGTCGCTGCCCCTGGAATCCGGCCACCAGGGCGTTATGGCCCAGGGCTTCTTCCTGATAGCCCAGTTCATCCAACCGTGGATTCCCCACCATGAGATCCCGGGCAATCAGTGCCATTTTCACCACCGTTTCCCAGATCCCATTCTTTTCTTCCCTGGAGAACTGCTTCTCCTCCGGGTTCGGATCCGGAAACTCTTTACAATTGGCCTTCACCCATTCCAGTGCTTTTTCGAATTCGTCTTTATCATAGATTCCTTCCTCGATCCTGCGGATGAGTTCAGACATATCCACATATTCATTTCGCATACCGAGATACTCCTCAAAGAAATCTTCATTCACCATGGATCCGGCGATTCCCATCGAGACGGATCCCATGGAGAGATAGGATTTCCCGCGCATTTCTGCAACGGCCAACCCGGCTTTCGCAAATCGCAACAGTCTCTCCTGCACATCTTCCGGAATGGAGGTATCGCCTGCATCCTGCACATCTCTGCCATAAATGCTGAACGCAGGTAATCCCTTTTGATTGTGCGCAGCCAGGACGGCGGCCAGATAGACGGCCCCCGGCCGTTCCGTGCCGTTAAATCCCCACACTGCCTTCGGTGTTAAGGGATTCATATCCATGGTCTCCGAACCATAGCACCAACAGGGGGTGACAGTCAGTGATACTCCCACACCCTCGCGCTCGAATTTTTCTGCAGCCATTGCAGCCTCTGCGACCCCGCCGATGCAGGTGTCGGCAATGACACATTCCACCGGCATTCCATTCGGATGCCGCAGGTGCTCCTCCAGGAACCGCGCGGCAGATTTCGCCATATCCATGGTCTGGTCCT
>DATFLS010000191.1:0-2766 GCA_035267465.1 bacterium | reverse complement strand
CTCCATAACGTCTCGCTTTATCACCCGACCTCTGGGTCCACTTCCATTGATCGAAGCTATATCGATATCATACTTCCGGGCGATCCGCCGGGCTGAAGGGGAAGCAAACACCCGGTCTTTTGGTGCAATCGTCGGCTCTCTGGTATTGGAGACCTCGTGTTTAGGGGAGGGCTCAGGCTGTTTCACTTCACCGTTTCCCGTACTCTCCGTCTCGCCCTTACTTACCTCCTCCTCGGATTCCCCGATATATGCAATGGGCTTCAGTACTTTGACTTCATCCCCTTCTTCATATAAAAGCTCCACGACCGTACCGGACGCAAATGCCTCCACTTCAAAAGTAGCCTTGTCCGACTCCACCTCAGCAATCACGTCCCCCTTCCGAATTTCCTCACCCGCTTTCACTCGCCAGGCAACCAGGATGGCTGTTTCAATATCCTGACCCACCTGTGGACAATTAATTGGTTTTGCCATGTGTCTCTTACCCTATATCTTCCGATAGCATATTCATCTGGCATTTTCCTGCAACCCGACAGCTCTGGCCTGTTCGCAGCTGATTCATGTTCAGGGGAATCCTCTGCCCATTAATAAACGGGATAACTTATGCAGAAACCTCCACCTCTTTTTTCCCAGGTAAGGGTATACCCATTGGTACTACCTGTCTCCCCATTTTCTCAAATTGCCTGGCAACGAAGTCCACAAAATTCCGGGTGGCATCAGAAAACTGTCTGGCTGTTTCAAATAACGGGGTGTAATGATTGAATTGATCCGGTTGCATCCCGTCCGGCTCATACGATTTTCGGAAATACGGGATCTTCATGAGTTTATCCATCAGTTCCCGGGGCGGATCGTCGGCAAAGCCATTCTCGTTGAATGCGACCATCTCGTCCTCCACCTCCATCAGCTGAGTGATATACTTGGGAGGACAGGTATAGACAAAGTCACCACCGGTGAGTTTAGTCAAATGCCAGCTGTCTTTGCTGCCGTCGGCATATTTGGGCGTAATCCGCATACTGCACATCAGCATCTTGCTGGGATGGTTCCGTTCTTTCAGGATACCTTCAGCCCGCTTGAACACAGCGATTTCAGCCCAACGCTGATCAATTTCGCTTAACTTGATACCCCGGGCCTCCGCTTCCTTATGAAGGTCGCCCAGGGTACCGAACCGGTCGGACATATGAGTAATGACCGAGCGCCATCTATAGAGATCGACATTGTGCTCTTCTGCCCGCCTCAATCCGTTCCTGATGGCTTCCATCAAACGCAGGAACTGGGGTACCGAAAACGCCAGCGTGTTATTAGTAGCGATCCCGCGCGCAGTTAACTCTTCTATTACCTGATACCCCTCCCTGGTTCCGGGAGATTTCACCATGACATTCTCACTGATTTCAGCGATTTCCAGCCCCATTTGCAGCATTGTATCGAAATCAAATGCGAACCGGGGATCGATCTGGCCGGACAGGTATCCATATTTGTGATTTGACTTCTCCCAGATGGGTTTGACTATTTCCGCACCCCGCCTGATCACTTCCTTATACGTCAACCAGAAAATCTGCTCTACCGTCATACCAGGATTCTCTTCGATTTTCTGCCGGATGATCTCAGTCCAGGTCTCCGGATCGTTCTTGACCACGTTATAACTCAGCGGCGGATTTGTAGTCACCCCGCGTACCAGAGAATTTTCAACATCATTCAGATTTAACAGCCGCTGCAGCTGGGCTGACCACTTGACCTTTTTTTCGGCCGGAGCTAATGCGATTATACTGTCCGCCCAATTCTGATAAACCAATGGGGAGGAATCCCACCAGATCTCACACTCAGGATTGGTATCCTGCACTTTTTCTAAAATGTGTTTTTCAGTCATACGAGTTTCCCTGTGATTCTTCTCTTGGAATTTTCATTCTATTGTCCTACAGCAGCAGTACTGGGTTCTTCCACTCCCTCAATATAGAGCGCACGTTTCACCGCATGGATCACATCGTCCACCTGCGGTACACAGGCTGATTCGAGAGTGAGATTAAACGGGATAGGGGTATTGAGCCCGGCAACTATTTCGATGGGAGCATCCAGGTAATCAAAAGCCTCTTTCTGGATAATTGATGCAATATCCGATGCCACTCCTCCACGCCTGACCGCTTCCTGTACAATAACCACATGCTCCGTTTTACGCACCGAATCGAGGATGATCTCTCTATCCAGTGGATGGAGAGTCCGCGGATCGACGATTTCAACATCAATCCCCTGATCCGCCAGCTCATCTGCTGCTTCCAGAGCCACATGCACCATTTTTGACCATGCGACTATGGTCGCATCCGATCCGGATCGTTTAATATCACCCTTGCCCAGAGGTATCGTATATTCTTCTTCCGGGACTTCTCCGTCCTTCATATACAGGAGTTTATGCTCCATGAAAATGACCGGATCATCACTACGAATAGAGGTTTTCAGTAATCCTTTGAAATCGTAAGCGGTTGAAGGCATCACAAGCTTCAATCCCGGCAGATGGTAAAACAGGGCTTCCAGGCTCTCAGAGTGCTGCGCAGCAAGGCCGTTTCCGACTCCTCCCTGGGTTCGCAGAACCATGGGAACTTTTCCTTTTCCGCCGGTCATGAGATTATATTTGGCTGCTTGGTTCGATAGCTGATCCATGACCAGGGTGGTAAAATCGACGAACAGAATTTCCACGACCGGGCGCATGCCTGTGATAGCGGCACCAATTCCCGTGCCCGTAAAACTCGCCTCCGCAATCGGCGTATCAATAATGCGCTT